>NZ_LBJZ01000199.1:0-125000 GCF_028128935.1 Bradyrhizobium sp. CCBAU 11361 | reverse complement strand
CTGGTCGAACTCCACACCACAGTCTTTCGACTGAGGTCTTGGAGTTCCGGCTATCGAAGGTGGGTTTCCCCATTCGGAAATCCGCGGATCAAAGCTTCTTCGCAGCTCCCCACGGCTTATCGCAGCGTAGCACGTCCTTCATCGCCTCTCAGCGCCAAGGCATCCACCGAACACCCTTAAGGCACTTGATTGCTCTCATTATCAATGTCCACACACTCGGCAGAATGTTGTCTGCAGAACTGCCTTGCGGCACGCGCCCTCGATGAACGCTATCTGCAGCCGGACAATGATTAGAAAGACCAGCTTGCTTCGTAAGATCGTTCCGATAGCGAGGCGGTCAAGCTTCGCTAAAAGGATCATTTACAACTCGCATTCCTTTCAAGCGCAGCCTTGTGAGCTGCATTGAAAGGCGCACGAGCGCCGAAATGATCCGGAGATAATGAAGTATCGCGCAACAATTGCTTGCTGCCCGATCCAACTCGGATCGATCTCCTCTTTACGATGTCAGAAATCACGCACGTTACTGTCTATCCAGACTAGTAGGTGCGAAGTGATGTTTCGCGGACGACGGTTGAATACCTGCAAACACAGCGTCGGTGATCAAACCATCTGGTGGAGCCAGACGGGATCGAACCGACGACCTCATGCTTGCAAAGCACGCGCTCTCCCAGCTGAGCTATGGCCCCGTAACCAGAAGACGAATGCTTACCCGATGAGTGTGGTGGGCCTGGGAAGACTTGAACTTCCGACCTCACGCTTATCAAGCGCGCGCTCTAACCAACTGAGCTACAAGCCCCTAACGCATATCCCGTCAAGGACCAGGGACCCTGCTCACGCAGGCCCAGCGCGTGTTCGTCCGCGAAGAAAGAGAAACGAAGACGGCGAAATCCCGCCAATGGAGCTCAACGATCTGGCGATCTGTTGGCCCCTGATGTTTCTAAAACGATCCGATAGCTAGCCGAAGCTAGGCTGAAGGATCATCCTTAGAAAGGAGGTGATCCAGCCGCAGGTTCCCCTACGGCTACCTTGTTACGACTTCACCCCAGTCGCTGACCCTACCGTGGCCGGCTGCCTCCATTGCTGGTTAGCGCACCGTCTTCAGGTAAAACCAACTCCCATGGTGTGACGGGCGGTGTGTACAAGGCCCGGGAACGTATTCACCGTGGCGTGCTGATCCACGATTACTAGCGATTCCAACTTCATGGGCTCGAGTTGCAGAGCCCAATCCGAACTGAGACGGCTTTTTGAGATTTGCGAAGGGTCGCCCCTTAGCATCCCATTGTCACCGCCATTGTAGCACGTGTGTAGCCCAGCCCGTAAGGGCCATGAGGACTTGACGTCATCCCCACCTTCCTCGCGGCTTATCACCGGCAGTCTCCTTAGAGTGCTCAACTAAATGGTAGCAACTAAGGACGGGGGTTGCGCTCGTTGCGGGACTTAACCCAACATCTCACGACACGAGCTGACGACAGCCATGCAGCACCTGTGTTCCAGGCTCCGAAGAGAAGGTCACATCTCTGCGACCGGTCCTGGACATGTCAAGGGCTGGTAAGGTTCTGCGCGTTGCGTCGAATTAAACCACATGCTCCACCGCTTGTGCGGGCCCCCGTCAATTCCTTTGAGTTTTAATCTTGCGACCGTACTCCCCAGGCGGAATGCTTAAAGCGTTAGCTGCGCCACTAGTGAGTAAACCCACTAACGGCTGGCATTCATCGTTTACGGCGTGGACTACCAGGGTATCTAATCCTGTTTGCTCCCCACGCTTTCGTGCCTCAGCGTCAGTATCGGGCCAGTGAGCCGCCTTCGCCACTGGTGTTCTTGCGAATATCTACGAATTTCACCTCTACACTCGCAGTTCCACTCACCTCTCCCGAACTCAAGATCTTCAGTATCAAAGGCAGTTCTGGAGTTGAGCTCCAGGATTTCACCCCTGACTTAAAGACCCGCCTACGCACCCTTTACGCCCAGTGATTCCGAGCAACGCTAGCCCCCTTCGTATTACCGCGGCTGCTGGCACGAAGTTAGCCGGGGCTTATTCTTGCGGTACCGTCATTATCTTCCCGCACAAAAGAGCTTTACAACCCTAGGGCCTTCATCACTCACGCGGCATGGCTGGATCAGGGTTGCCCCCATTGTCCAATATTCCCCACTGCTGCCTCCCGTAGGAGTTTGGGCCGTGTCTCAGTCCCAATGTGGCTGATCATCCTCTCAGACCAGCTACTGATCGTCGCCTTGGTAGGCCGTTACCCTACCAACTAGCTAATCAGACGCGGGCCGATCTTTCGGCGATAAATCTTTCCCCGTAAGGGCTTATCCGGTATTAGCACAAGTTTCCCTGTGTTGTTCCGAACCAAAAGGTACGTTCCCACGCGTTACTCACCCGTCTGCCGCTGACGTATTGCTACGCCCGCTCGACTTGCATGTGTTAAGCCTGCCGCCAGCGTTCGCTCTGAGCCAGGATCAAACTCTCAAGTTGGACTTGAACTTTGAACCGGCTGATCACAACGTTTGACGAGGTCCCACCATTTTTCATCGACCGAAATCGACGAGCTGCCTGCGATTCACATCGCTGGCAACGATGGTGTTTCCTTTAAAACGTGTACCGCCGAAGTCTTTCGTCCCCTCTCAGAACTCAAAAGCCGAAGCTCTCAAGTATTCCGAGAGGCGCAAGGACTCCGCCGTCCACGTTTCTCTTTCTTCATCTTCACTTGTCAAACAGCCCGGGACCGGAGAGGCCCCAACCTTCCTGAGAGGAAGGGTTCCGACACCCTTACCGACGATGGATGAACTCCAACCGACTGGTGTCGGCTGTTGTGTCACTCAACAAGGTGAGGAGCATCAGTGGCGCGTTCGCTCGCCTTGGTCAGTGACCCGGCGGCGCCGCGCTCAGTGGTTGGGGTTATAGGCCCCACCTTCCGGGCTGTCAACGCCAATCGTCAACAAATCGTCGCACAGTGGATTGTCGAAAAAATTCCAGCGATTCCAGTCGATTAGCGGGGGCTCTAGCGCGCCAACCGAAGCCGGGCGGCAAAAAATCTCAAAAAAAGTTTGCGCCCCAGGGGGCTCGGGAGGGGCTCCGGAGGGGCTCCGGAAGCGGCTTCGGGCGCCCTCCCCGGACGCGCCCCAGCGCCCGCCCCTTCAGGAAACTTTTTCCCTATTAGGCGCCGTACTAGAGCCACAATCCCGCGGCGTTCTGATATGAGACTAGCTTGAATCGCAGGGATGCCAGTGGGGGCTGCCGGCGGTTTGCGTGGGGTCAGAGGAAGGCGATCATACGATGAAGCGGCCTTCTTCAGACATTCGAGAGACATCGAGAGATTCTTTTTCCGCTTAGCTGTTCGTAATTTCGGCCGGCCCGTGTCATCAGGGCCTTCTGACCGCGGACGCCTGTGCGGCTTGCCGTTTCCTGCGATGCCCCTCCAAGAGGGCGGCCAGGAAAGGGCTCGAAACCAGGCTGGTATGGGCCTCTTGGGTCGTTGATTGGGGGACTTGGGTTGAACCACAGGACGTCACGCGGCGCTTACGGGCGTGAGACCGGGATCATCGATCTCGGCCACGAGCCGCCGCTTTCCGTCGATGGTTCCGAAGCTGCCGTCATCGATCGCCGTCGTGTTTCGGTACAATGGTTCAGCGGGACAATTCTGACCGGACTTTGCGGCGCAGCCCTGATCGGCGGCGCCGTTTTCGCTTCGCTCGACGGCGAGATGACCTTCGCCAAGGTGCCGGAGCGGGTCGAAGGCGCGCTGCGCGGTGCATTTGGCGCAGCTGATCGCGCCGCTACCCTGCACAAGAGCGACCGCCTGCCGCCGCCGAACGAATCCACGGCCTCGCGCAACATCGTGCGCGTCTCCACGGTGGCCCGCGTCGGCAATCGCGACGTGATGCGAGTGCGCCCCTTCGTCCGGATCGCCGGCAATCTGTCGATGACCACGAGCGACCTGTCGGCGAAAATTCCGCCGTTCAACGCCCAGCGCCTGCTCACCGACGTCGGCTCCGATCCGAAGACCGCCGCCGACGATCCCAACAACCCCGAAGCGGTCGAACCCGACGCCGAGGTCTCCTTCGTCACCAAGGACCTGTCGCCGGTGCTGCCGAAGGCCAAGATTTCCGCGGTGGTGGCGCTCGACGACATCCTGATGCGAGTCCGCGATGCCGCCAACTGGCGCGGCAATGGCGGGGTGCGCTACGCCTCGCTCGCCAATGCCACCGCCGACGTTTCCGGCGCGACCGACATGAAGATGGCCTACGCCACCGAAGTGTCGCCGTCCGATCCCTATGCCGGCTTCGAGACCCGCGTGGTGCCGGAAAACGTCACGCTGCTGCCGAAGACCAAGGAGCAGATCACCGGCGGCAATCCGAACGGCGAGCGCGTCCATCTGGTCAAGAAGGGCGACAGCGTCGGCTCCGTCCTGCGCGATCTCGGCGCGACCGCCGACGAGATCAAGGCGATCACTGCTACGCTCGGTCCCCGCGGCCGCGACGGCGGCCTGAAGGAAGGCGAGAAGCTCCGCATCCTGATGGCGCCGGCAAGCCCCGGCGCCCGCCTCCAGCCTTATCGCGTCGTGGTTGCAAACGACACGGTGGTCGAGGCGATCGCAGCTTTGTCCGACCTCGGCAAATACGTCGCGGTCGACGTCTCCAGCATGAACACCGTCGCCGACGCCACCGCCAACGCCAACAGCGACGACGATGACGATGACGACGGCACTGGCGTGCGGCTCTACCAGAGCATCTACGAGACCGCGATGCGCAACAAAGTGCCGATGCCGGTCATCGACGACATGATCAAGATCTACTCCTACGACGTCGATTTCCAGCGCAAGGTGCAGCCGGGAGATTCCTTCGACGTGTTCTATGCCGGCGAAGACGAGGGCGTGACGTCGAGCGAAAAGAACGACGTGCTGTTCGCTTCGCTCACGGTCGGCGGCGAGACCAAGAAATACTACCGCTACCAGAGCCCTGACGACGGCGTGGTCGATTACTACGACGAGAGCGGCAAGAGCGCGAAGAAGTTCCTGGTCAGGAAACCCGTCAACAACGCCATCATGCGCTCCGGTTTCGGCGGTCGCCGCCACCCGATCCTCGGCTACGTGAAGATGCACACCGGCGTCGACTGGGCCACCGCCTACGGCACGCCGATCTTCGCCTCCGGCAACGGCGTGATCGAGAAGGCCGGCCCCGAAGGCGGCTATGGCAAGTACATCCGCATCAAGCATAACAACGGCTACGAGACCGCCTACGGCCACATGTCGGCCTTCGCCAAGGGCATGGAGATCGGCAAGAAGGTGCGGCAGGGCCAGGTGATCGGCTTCGTCGGTTCGACCGGCGCGTCGACCGGACCGCACGTCCATTACGAAATCCTGGTCAACGGCCGCTTCGTCGATCCGCTGCGCGTGAAACTGCCGCGCGGCCGCTCGCTGGAAGGCCCGATGCTGGCCGGCTTCGAGAAGGAGCGCGACCGGCTCGACGGCATGATGAGCGGCCGGGGCGGCGCCATCGCCCGCATTTCGGATGCGACCGGCGGACCGTTGCAGGTCACCAACCGGTAAGCCGGCAACCGGCCGATATCGACCGGACATCTTCATCGACACGGCTGAATGGGCGCTTTCGAAGTGACGCCGCTTTACGGCGTTACAACGTCAAGTTTCGTTTGCCAAAGCCGCATGACGGGCGAATACTTTCCAAAAATGGGAGGTCACGCATGAAGAACAGGCTTGCCTGCGCAGCGGTCGTTGCTGCGATCGTCTGCACCACGAGCGCATCGGCCCAGACAGTACCGGCGACTTGGGAGGTCAAGAAACTCGTCCCCGGTTCGGCGTTCCATGGCGTGCATGGGCTCGGGGTCGACAAGGCCGGCCATCTGTTTGCCGGCAGCGTCGCCGGCGCCATGCTCTACGAGGTGGACATCGCCGGCGGTACCGCCAAGGTTGCAATCCCTGCTCCGATCGGGATGGCCGACGACATCGCATTCGCGCCCGATGGCACCATGGCCTGGACCGGTTTCCTGACCGGCGATCTCTATTCGCGCAAGGGTGACGGCCCGATCAAGAAGCTCGCCTCCGGTCTTCCCGGCATCAACTCGCTCGCCTTCCGCAAGGACGGCAGGCTCTACGCCACAACCGTTTTCCTCGGCGACACGCTCTACGAGATCGACGTCGAGGGCGTCAAACCGCCGCGCCAGATCATGGAGAAGATGGGCGGCCTCAACGGCTTTGAGTTCGGCCCCGACGACAAGCTCTACGGTCCGCTGTGGTTCAAGGGACAGGTCGCAAAAGTCGACGTCGACAAGGCCGAGCTGACCGTGGTCGCCGAAGGTTTCAAGATCCCGGCCGCCGTGAACTTCGATTCCAAGGGCAATCTCTGGGTGGTCGACACCGCGCTCGGCCAGCTGGTGCGGGTCGATCCCAAATCCGGCGCCAAGACCGTGGTTGCGCAGCTGAAGACGTCGCTGGACAACCTCGCGATCGACGACAAGGACCGCATCTACGTCTCCAACATGGCCGACAACGGCATTCAGGAGGTCGATCCCGCGACCGGTAAGGCCAAACAGATCATCATGGGCAAGCTGGCGCTGCCCGGCGGCATCGGCGTCACCACCGACAACGGCAAGGACACGCTCCACCTCGCCGACGTGTTCGCCTATCGCACCATCGACGGCGCGACCGGCGAGGTCACCGAGAAGGCACGCATGCACGCCGACGGCGTCACCCTCGAATATCCGATGAGCGCGACGGCAAAGGGCAACGACGTGGTGCTGCTGTCGAGCTGGTTCACCGGCACCGTGCAGCTGATTGACGCCAAGACCGGCGCGACGCGCGACATGCTGCATGGCTTCAAGGCGCCGCATGATGCCGTCGTGCTCGAGGACGGCACCGTCCTGGTGGCCGAGCTCGGCACAAAATCGCTGGTCCGCGTCAGCGGCGAACACGGCAAGGATCGCACCACGCTGATCGGCGGCCTCGAGGGACCGGTCGGGCTGGTCGGTGGATCGGCTGGGGAGGTCTATGTCACCGAAGCCTTCGCCGGGCTCGTGTCCCGGGTCGACAAGAACGGCGAAAAGACCGTGATCGCCAAGGATCTGAAAACGCCCGAGGGCATCGCGCGGACGAGCGACGGCAAGCTGGTCGTGGCCGAGGTCGGCGCCCAGCGGCTGATCGAGATCGCGCCCGACGGCAAGGTGACCGAGATCGCGGCCAATCTCCCGATCGGCCTGCCAGGCGCGCCTGGCGGCCTGCCGACCAACATTCCGACAGGGGTGGCCATCGGCGGCTCCGGCGTCATCTACTTCACCTCCGACATCGAGAACGCGATCTACAAGGTGGCGAAGAAGTAGCCTCCCGCCGAAGCGGCACCCGGTCGATGGAACCGGCGCGCGGCTTCCCCGGTTAAATGGAGGGGAAGCCGACAGCAGGAGGATCACCCATGAGGCGCCTCTCCCGCGACGACATCGTCAAGACCGTGGATCGGGCCGACGACGTCACCATCGCCCGGATCATTGGAACCGGCGCGACCGTCGACGAACTGGCGGAAGCGCAGGCCTGGCTCGCCAATGACGAGCCGATGATCAACGATCTCCGGCCACTCGCCCACGGCCGCGTCCGCGAGCTCGTGGACATCCTCTCCGAGATCGACGAGGACGGCGACGAGGACGGTCCGGCACCTAGCCCTGCGCCGACGGAAAACTAGCTCGCGCGAATCCGCGCGAACACTTCCGACGGCATCATGCCGAACATGTCGCGGAAGGCCGTGCTGAAATGCGCGGAGCTGGAAAAGCCGGCGCCATGCGCCGCCTCGGTCAGCGATTGCCCCTGTGCGACCGCCCGCGCGGCTGCGCCGATCCGGCTCCAGATGCGGTAGCGGCGGAGCGGCACACCCGTGGCTTCCTTGAACAGATGCAAAAAGCGCGAGGATGAAAGCCCGGCCTGGCGGCCGAGTTCGGCTAGCGTGTGAGAACCGCTGGGCTCCTCGCGCATCCGCCTCACGGCAGCAACAATTCTTGCATCCGGCTGCGCGCTTGATCCGATTCCAAGCCTATCGCGGACTGCCTGCCGCGCTTCGTCAGATTCGAGGCGTCGCTCGGCGATGTCGCCAAACAGCGTGACAACCGGTCGCTCGTCGATCATGTCGAACGCGGCCCTCGATCCGACCTCCTTCATGCGCGAACGAAGCGCCTCGATATCGCGTCCGAAGGGATCGACATAGAGGAAGGCCATCCGTCCGGCATCCACGCGCAGATGGTGCAGGCTGTTGGGCATGATCAGCACGAGCGCGTCTTGCGATAGGACGGTGAGCGTGCCCTCGGATGGTCGGCCACGCCGATCGTCCCGTCGAGCGCGACGGCCAGCACGGCGGTGGCATTGCGGTGGGGTGTCAACCCGAAGGCCGGACCGAGATAGAGCACCCGCGCGCCCCAATCGAACATCCGCGCCTGCATTGGCCCGACCTTGGGCGGCGTGCCGATAGCCAGTTCCTGAAAGCCCGGTGGCGAGGTCATGCCTTACCATAGCGCACCGGCACAACGCTGCCGATGACCCGGGAGATCATGTCGATGGAGAAAGTTCTGGCGGATGACGCCGCACAAACCGCCGCGATCCGCGCCGCCGTCGCGCGCTATGCGGCCGCCTGGCAGGCCGGTGACCGCGCCGCGATCGCCGCCTGCTACCACGACCAATTCACGCTGCATTATGCCGGGCATAACCCGCTCGCCGGCACCCACCGCGGCAAGCCGGCCGCGCTTGCCGCTCTGGCCGAGGTCGCACGCCGCGCCAACCGGAAACTTCTTGGCATCGACGAATTGATGGCCGGGCCGCGGCGCGGCGCCATTCTCGCGCGGGAATCGTTCAGCCGGGACGGTCGCACGGCCGAACTGGAACGGCTGCTGGTCTATGCCGTGCGCGACGGCCTGCTGAGCGAATGCTGGGTCTACGACCGCGATCAGGCGGCGGTGGACGCGTTCTTCGCGGATTGAAAAACGCCCTCCGCGATTTCAGCGCGGAGGGCGTGCATTTTCATCAGTTCAGCTTCCGCTTCGACACCGGCGCCTCGAATTGGGCGATCTCCGCGGTTTGCGGTGCCTTGCCGTTGAAGGTCAGCACGTTGCCTTCGGACGAGATCGCGACGTTGTCGCCGTCCCTGACGTCGCCGGCCAGGATCATCTCGGCGAGCGGGTCCTGGAGGTAGCGCTGGATCACCCGCTTCAGCGGCCGTGCGCCATAGGCGGGATCCCAGCCCTTGGCGGCGAGCCAGTCGCGGGCTGCAGCATCGAGCGTCAGCACGATCTTACGATCGGTCAGGAGCTTCTGGAGTCGCGCGAACTGGATCTCGACGATCCGGCCCATCTCGCTCCTCTGCAGGCGATGGAACAGGATGATCTCGTCGACGCGGTTGAGGAATTCGGGGCGGAAATGTCCCCGCACCATTCCCATCACCTGCTCGCGGACGGCCGAGGTGTCTTCGCCCTCGGGTTGATTCACCAGGAACTCGGAACCAAGATTCGAGGTCATGATGATCAGCGTGTTGCGGAAATCGACGGTACGGCCCTGGCCATCGGTCAGGCGGCCGTCGTCGAGCACCTGCAACAGGACGTTGAAGACGTCAGGATGCGCTTTCTCGATCTCGTCGAACAGCACGACCTGGTAGGGCCGGCGCCGCACCGCTTCGGTGAGCGCGCCACCCTCGTCGTAGCCGACATAGCCCGGAGGCGCGCCGATCAGCCGCGAGACCGAATGCTTCTCCATGTACTCGGACATGTCGAGGCGGACCATCGCGGTCTCGTCGTTGAACAGGTACTCCGCCAAGGCTTTGGTCAGCTCGGTCTTGCCGACGCCGGTCGGCCCCAGGAACATGAACGAGCCGGTCGGCCGGTTCGGGTCCTGCAAGCCCGCGCGGGAGCGGCGCACGGCGGTTGCAACCGCACGCACGGCCTCGGCCTGGCCGACGACGCGGGTGCCGAGCTGCTCCTCCATCTTCAGGAGCTTTTCCTTCTCGCCTTCCAGCATCTTGTCGACGGGCACGCCGGTCCAGCGCGAGACCACCTGCGCGATGTGGTTGGCGGTGACCGCCTCCTCCATCATCTCGCCGGAATTCTCCTTGGCCTCGATGTCGGCAAGCTTCTTCTCGAGCTCCGGGATCCGGCCATAGGCCAGCTCGCCGGCCTTCTGGAATTCGCCGCGCCGCTGGGCGTTGGCAAGCTCGACGCGCAAGCTGTCGAGCTCTGCCTTCAGCTTCTGGGCATCGGAGAGCTTGTTCTTCTCCGCGCTCCAGCGCGCCGTCAGCGCCGCAGACTTCTCCTCGAGCTCGGCAAGGTCCTTCTCCAGCGTCTGGAGCCGGGTCTTGGAGCCGACATCGCTTTCCTTCTTCAGCGCCTCCTGCTCGATCTTGAGCCGGATGATTTCGCGGTCGAGCGAATCCAGCTCTTCCGGCTTGGAATCGACCTGCATCTTCAGCCGCGCCGCGGCCTCGTCCATGAGGTCGATCGCCTTGTCCGGCAGGAAGCGGTCGGTGATGTAGCGGTTGGACAGCGTCGTGGCGGCCACGAGCGCGGAATCGGTGATCCGCACGCCATGGTGCTGCTCGTACTTGTCCTTCAGCCCGCGCAGGATCGAGATGGTGTCCTCGACCGAGGGCTCGCTGACGAAGATCGGCTGGAAGCGCCGCGCCAGCGCCGCGTCCTTCTCGACGTGCTTCTGGTACTCGTCGAGCGTGGTCGCGCCGATGCAGTGCAGCTCGCCGCGCGCGAGCGCCGGCTTCAGCAGGTTCGATGCGTCCATCGCGCCGTCGCCCTTGCCGGCGCCGATCAGCGTGTGCATCTCGTCGATGAACAGGATGAAGGTGCCCTCGCTCCCGGTCACTTCCTGGAGCACGGCCTTCAGCCGCTCCTCGAACTCGCCGCGGTATTTCGCGCCGGCAATCAGCGCACCGAGATCGAGCGAGAGCAGCTTCTTGTCCTTCAGGCTCTCCGGCACGTCGCCATTGACGATGCGCAGCGCAAGACCTTCGGCGATGGCGGTCTTGCCGACGCCGGGCTCGCCGATCAGGACGGGATTGTTCTTGGTCCGGCGCGAGAGCACCTGAATCGTGCGGCGGATCTCCTCGTCGCGGCCGATGACCGGGTCGAGCTTGCCGTCGCGCGCCGCCTGGGTCAGGTCGCGGGCATATTTCTTCAGCGCGTCATAGGCGTTCTCGGCGGTCGCCGAGTCGGCCGTGCGGCCCTTGCGCAGCGCCTCGATGGCCGCGTTGAGGTTTTGCGGGGTGACACCGCCCTTGCTGAGGATCGCGCCGGCCTCGCTGGTCTTCTCCAGCGTGAGGCCGAGCAGCAGCCGCTCGACGGTGACAAAACTGTCGCCGGCCTTCTCGCCGGCCTTTTCAGCGGCATCGAAGGTGCGGGCCAATTCGGGCGCCAGATAAATCTGCCCGCCGCCGCCGGAGACCTTCGGCACCTTGTTCAGGGCGTCTTCGGTCGCCTTCAGAATTGCGCGGGAATTGCCGCCGGCACGGTCGATCAGACCGGCAGCGAGCCCCTCATTGTCGTCCAGGAGGACTTTCAGGACGTGCAGGGTTGAAAACTGCTGGTGCCCCTCGCGCATCGCAAGCGATTGCGCCGACTGGATGAAGCCCCTGGATCGTTCGGTATACTTCTCAATGTTCATCTTTTCTGTCCCTCGGCCTGCCCATGAAGCCCTCTAAGGCACTCCACACGGCATCTTCATTGGGTTTCCGATTACCGCATTGACGTTTCTCAACCGGTAACGGTCGTTATTTACCGACGCTGCCGCCGGCCTGAGGCAGATGTGGGAAGCGGCTCGCGGGAGCGAAAGAGGCGAGTTCACAATTTCGTGCGCTGTTTGGCCGGCTTGGCGCCAGCAGGTCGAATCCCCTAAGTAGCGGCATGACAGCCAGCCAGACCGCCGAAATCACCGATCTCTATCGCTATCCAATCAAGGGCCTGACGCCGGAGCGCCTGCCCCGCGTCGCCTTGCGGCGAGGGGAAACCCTGCCCGCTGACCGCCGCTACGCCATCGAGAACGGCCCGAGCGGGTTCGATCCCGAGGCGCCGGCCTGGAAGCCGAAGATCCAGTTTCTGATGCTGGCGCGCAATGAGCGGCTGGCTTCCCTCGACAGCCGGTTCGAGGACGCGACCAACCGCCTGACCATCCGCAAGGACGGCCAAATCGTCGCCAGCGGCGATCTGGAGACCGCCGCCGGGCGCGCCGCCATCGAGCGCTACTTCAGCGAGAACTTTCAGCCGGAGCTGAAGGGCCCGCCCAAGGTTCTGTCGGGCCGCGACCACAGCTTTTCCGACGTCGCCCGCAAGGTCGTGTCCATCATCAATCTCGACAGCGTCCGCGCGATCGAGGCCATGCTCGGTGGCACCGCCGTCCACCCCCTGCGCTTCCGCGCCAATCTCTACGTCAAGGGCTGGCCGGCCTGGTCCGAGCTCGACCTCGTCGGCCAGACGCTCGCGATCGGTCAGGCCCGGCTGCAGGTGGTCAAGCGCATCGTCCGTTGCCCGGCCACCAATGTCGATCCGGAGACCGCAAAGCGCGACCTCGAAATCCCGCCGACGCTCTCGCGCCATCTCGGCCACATGGATTGCGGCATCTATGCCGAGGTGATCGCCGGCGGCGAGATCGGCGTGGGCGATG
This sequence comes from Bradyrhizobium sp. CCBAU 11361, assembly GCF_028128935.1. NCBI lineage: Bacteria > Pseudomonadati > Pseudomonadota > Alphaproteobacteria > Hyphomicrobiales > Nitrobacteraceae > Bradyrhizobium > Bradyrhizobium sp. CCBAU 11361. The sequence goes on along the minus strand of NZ_LBJZ01000199.1, from coordinate 112,356 downwards.
CGGTCGCGGTGGAAGAGCCGAAGCTGGTGTGAGCTTCGTAGGGTGGGCAAAGCGAAGCGTGCCTACCAACTCCGTTAGCGTTGCGAGATGGTGGGCACGGCGCTGTCGCGCCTTTTGCCCACCCTACGCATCCGTCACCTTCAGTTCGGCATCACATACGCATAGATGCGGCCGCGCGAGACCGGGGCCTCGCGGACGCGGTTGCCGTTGTTGCCGGAGATCATGATCGGATTGCCCTGCGCGTCGACGCCGGTGATGATTCCGACGTGGCCGCCGCGGCCGCCGCGCGACATCACCGCGATGGCACCGACCTGCGGGCCGGAGACACGCGTGCCGTAACGCGCGAACGAATTCGCCATGTCCGAGCCGGTGCCGTGGTGGCCGGTTTTCTCAAGCACCATGTTCATGAAGCGCGCGCACCACAGGCTGCCGCGCCCGGTCGGGTTGCCGCCGAGATAACGGCGCGCCTCGGACACGAGGCCCGATCCGCCGCCGAAACCGCCGCTCATACCCGTGTTGCCGGCGTTGCCAATGTCACCAGCGCTGCTCTTGTTGACAGCATGGCTCATGCTGGCAGCGCGGCTCACTTTGCCAGCGCGCCGCATGTTTCCGCCGATGCCCATGTCACCGCTGCCCATGTCACCGCCGCCCGCGTAGCGCATGTCACCCATGCCGCCGCTGTTGGCGTTCGGATCGTAGCTGGCCTGGGTGTTCATGAATCCGCCGGCCTGCAGCTGCGCCGCGCTGCGCTCGAAGCGCGAGCTGCGGGCCTGGTGCCGATAGTGATGATGTCTGCTGGCGTGATGCACGTAAGCGTGCCGCTCTGCGCTATGACGGTGAGGCCGCGCCGAGGCCGGAGAAATAAACGCGGCGACCGCCGCGAAGAAAAGCGCCAGCGCGACAACACAACGCGACAGGCGAGACGCAAACAACTCGAACATTAGTCATCCTTCGTTGACACCCCCACTCCCAGCCGGCCCGTGCGCGGCCGACATCCGCCGGGCCGTAAAGCTTCCGGATGTGGCGAGAACAAGACGCCGCGCGGCGGCGGGAATTAACGCTTCGGTGAATTGCTGCGATGATTTTGTGTCGATGCAGGTCTGTTGCCGCCGCATTGCGGACAACAGCATTAACTGCAATTCTCGAAACAACGGCTTGAAGAGAGGGAAACGGTTAATGCCCCACGCCACGACCAGGGACGACGTCCGCATTTATTTCGAAGAGGCGGGCCAGGGAACGCCGATCATTTTCCTGCACGAGTTCGCTGCCGACTACACCAATTGGGAGCCGCAGATGCGTTACTTCTCGCGCGGCCATCGCTGCATCACCTATTCGGCGCGCGGCTACACGCCGTCGGACGTGCCTGAGGGCGAGGTCTACACCTACACGCATTTCTACACCGACGCGCTCGCGGTGCTCGATCATCTCAGGATCGATCGTGCGCATCTCGTCGGGCTCTCGATGGGCGCCTACTCATCGCTTCAGGTCGGACTGAACGCGCCGCAGCGTGCGCTGTCGATGACGCTCGCCGGCGTCGGCTCCGGCTCGGAGATCGAGAATCTCGACGCCTGGCGCGAGCAATGCCGCGCCAACGCCGAGCAGTTCGAGACGCTCGGCTCCGCGGAGGTGGCAAAAGTCACGCGCGAGGCGCCGAGCCGGATTCCGTTCCTGGTCAAGGACCCGCGCGGCCACGCCGATTTCTACGCCGCGCTGGCGCGGCACGATGCCAAGGGATCGGCGCGCACGATGCGCGGCTTCCAGGGCGGCCGTCCCTCGATCTACACCATGACGGACGCGATCAGGGGCGTCGCAACGCCGGCGCTGATCATCTGCGGCGACGAGGACGATCCCTGCGTCGGGCCGAGCCTGTTCTTGAAGAAGCATCTGCCGGCCGCAGGCCTTGCGATGTTTCCGAAGTCGGGGCACGTGCTCAATCTCGAGGAGCCCGCGCTGTTCAACGAGACCGTGGAGCGGTTCGTCACGCTGGTGGAAGCGGGACGATGGCCAGTGCGCGATCCGAGGTCGGTGGCGGCGCATTAAGACGAAGGCGTCACCAAGTACTCCGTCATTGCGAGCGCAGCGAAGCAATCCAGGCTACCGCCGCGGAAATAGCCTAGATTGCTTCGTCGCAAGGGCTCCTCGCAATGACGAGTAACTACTTGCCCTGCCCGCGCGTCAGCAGAAACACCCCCTGCTCGCCGAACATGTTCCACACCCACCAGGGCAGGTTCAGCGGCACCGGGCGGCCATAGAGATCGAGTGCCACGGAGCGTTCCATCTTGACGTTGATCTCGTCGCAGAGCTCCACGAAATCCTTGATGGTGCAGAAGTGGATGTTGGCGGTGTCGTACCAGGTCGCCGGCAGGTTCTCGGTGCGCGGCATGTGACCGCCGATCAGGAGCTGGAGCCGCATCTTCCAGAAGCCGAAGTTCGGGAACGACACGATGGCGCGGCGACCGATGCGCAGCAGATTCTCCAGCACAACGCGCGGCTGCCGCGTCGCCTGGAGCGTCTGCGACAGGATCACGTAGTCGAAGGCATCATCGGGATAGTTGACGAGGTCGGTGTCGGCGTCGCCCTGCACCACCGCGAGGCCCTTGGCGACGCAGCGGTTGACGCCCTCGCGCGACAATTCGATGCCGCGGCCGTCGATGCCGCGGGTCTCCAGAAGCTGGAGCAGGTCGCCGTCGCCGCAGCCGACATCGAGCACCTTCGAGCCCGGCTTGACCATTTCGGCGACGAGCAGATGGTCGGCGCGAAAATGACCTGATCGTTCCGAGTCAAGGCCGCCCAACGGCAGCACTTCCTGCGCTGACATCCTAACTACCCTTGTTAGCTATTCTTGCCGTTGAGTCCGCGCGCCTTGCCTGCCGATTCCAGGAAGGCGCGGGCGATGTCGAAGAATTCGGGCACGTCGAGCAGGAAGGCGTCATGGCCGCGATCGGTCTCGATCTCGGCAAACGACACCCGCGCGCTCGACGCATTCAGCGCATGCACCAGCGCGCGCGATTCCGAGGTCGGAAACAGCCAGTCGCTGGTGAAGGAGACCACGCAGAAGCGTGTCTTGATTCCGGTGAACGCCTTCGCCAGCACGCCGCCATGGTCGCCGGCGATGTCGAAATAGTCCATCGCGCGCGTCAGATAGAGATAGGAGTTGGCATCGAAGCGCTCGACGAAGGACGAGCCCTGGTAGCGCAGATAGGACTCGACCTGGAAGTCGGCGTCGAACGAGAAGGTCGGCAGCTCGCGATCCTGCATGCGCCGGCCGAACTTGCGATGCAGCGCGGCGTCGGAGAGATAGGTGATGTGCGCAGCCATCCGCGCCACCGCGAGGCCACGATGCGGATGGATGCCGTGATCGGCATAGCCGCCATTGTGCCAGTCGGGATCGGCCATCACGGCCTGGCGGCCGAGCTCGTGGAAAGCGATGTTCTGCGCCGAGTGCCGCGTCGAGCAGGCAATCGCCAGCGCGGAATACACGCGCTTGGGGTAGGCCGCCGTCCATTGCAGCACTTGCATGCCGCCCATCGAGCCGCCGACCACCGCGAACAGCGTGTCGATGCCCAGCCGGTCGATCAGCATCGCCTGCGCGCGAACCATGTCGGGGATGGTGATGACCGGGAAATCCAGGCCCCACACCTTTCCGGTCGCGGGATTGATCGAGGCCGGCCCGGTCGAGCCCATGCAGCCACCGATCACATTGGCGCAGATGATGAAGTATTGGCTCGGATCGAGCGGACGGCCCGCACCGACCAATGTTTCCCACCAACCGGGCTTGCCGGTGACGGGGTGCACATTGGCGACATGCTGGTCGCCGGTCAGCGCATGGCAGATCAGGATCGCGTTGGAGCGGTCCGCGTTGAGCTCGCCATAGGTCTGGTAGGCGATCTGGAACGGCGAAAGATCGACCCCGCAGTCGAGCGACAACGGCTGATCGGCGCCGAAATGCGCGACGAGCGAACTCGGATGATCCACCTCATGCGACCGTTCATCGGCACTGATCGCGGGACTGGGAATCGACGTGACGCCAACCATCTCTGACCATCGACCTCGTTTGCGATCGGACTTCAGATCGCGACTGACATCAGGCCATAAAAAACCCGGCCTGAACGATAGGTTCGGCCGGGATCGAAAGCGTCCCCGGCCTGTTTAGCGAGTTTTTTAACGTGGCTGCAAGCCGGCCGGCTCAAATGACCACGGAACAGGCAAAACCTAGCGGCTTGGACGGTTTTCGTCAAGATACGGTCCGGATTGACCAAATTCGTCCCCGTCGCGTCAGCCGAAAAGGCCCAATTTCCCTTTGCATTTCTCTTTGCTTTCGCCGCTCCGACTGCCTAATCAAGACATCGACCGCAGCGGATCCGACCTGATGGACCCGCATTGGAACGCCTCTCAACAGCACTTGCCAGATATGTCCCAACGTCCGCCCGCGCCACCATCGTTGCAGGAATTGCGCAAGGAGATCGACGCGATCGACGAGGGCATGCATCGCCTCCTGATGCAGCGCGGCGACATCATCGACCGCCTGATCCAGGTGAAGCAGACCCAGGAGGTCGGCTCGGCGTTCCGGCCGGCGCGCGAGGCCGACATGATGCGGCGGATCGTGGAGCGCCATCGCGGCATCCTGCCGCTCGACACGGTCGAGAGCATCTGGCGCGTCATCATCGCGACGTTCACTTACGTGCAGGCACCGTTCGCGGTGCATGCCGACATCTCGGTGAGCGAGCCCGCGATGCGCGATTCCGTGCGATTCCATTTCGGCTTCACCGTGCCTTACGTCGCGCATTTCAGCGCGCAGGCGGCGGTCGAGGCGGTGGCGAAATCCAAGGGCGATCTGGCGCTGGTCTCGGCGACTTCCAGCCGCACCCCGTGGTGGCTGGAGCTGGAAGCCGAAGGCGCACCGAAGATCATCGCGCGGATGCCTTTCGTCGAACGCGCCGACCATCCGGCCGCGCTGCCCGTGTTCGCGATCTCGCGCGTCGCCGACAGCGCCCTGGTGACGGAGGTGGAGACCTTCAGCGTGCGTGTCTCCGGGTGGAATGCCGAGATCGCGCGGGCGCTGTCGCCGCTCGCCGACATCGTGGCGGTGCCCGATACCGCCTTCGACGGCGCGGCGCTGCTGGTCTCGGTCACGAGCGCGAGCAGCATCGACAAGATCAAGGCTGCCCTGATCGAGGCGGGGGCCTCGGTGCGCTCCACGGCCCTCGTCGGCAGCCACGCAACGCGCTATACGGTGCCCCCGACCGGGCCGAAATCGTAAGTCACGAGCCGCCTGCCATTCCGGAGTTGAAGATGTCCCGCCCCGTGCCGAACCCCGGCATTCTCGATATTGCGCCTTACACGCCCGGCAAGAGCCCGGTGCCGGAGCCGGGCCGCAAGGTGTTCAAGCTCTCGGCCAACGAGACGCCGTTCGGTCCCTCGCCCAAGGCGATCGCGGCCTTCAAGAACGTGGCGGATCATCTGGAAGACTATCCGGAAGGCACCTCGCGGGTGCTGCGCGAAGCCATCGGCCGCAGCTTCGGCCTCGACCCCAACCGCATCATCTGCGGCGCCGGCTCGGACGAGATCCTCAACCTGCTCGCCCACACCTATCTCGGCCAGGGCGACGAGGCGATCTCGACCACGCACGGCTTCCTGGTCTACCCGATCGCGACCATGGCGGTCGGCGCCAGGAACGTGATCGCACAGGAGACCAACTTCACCTGCAACGTCGACGCCATCCTCAAGGCTGTGACGCCGAAGACGAAGCTGGTGTGGCTTGCCAATCCGAACAACCCGACCGGCACCTATATTCCGTTCGACGAGGTCAAGCGCCTGCGCGCCGGCCTGCCCTCGCACGTGCTGCTGGTGCTGGACGCCGCCTATTGCGACTACGTCTCGCGCAACGATTACGAGATGGGCATCGAGCTGGTCGCCACCACCGAGAATACCGTGGTGACGCACACCTTCTCCAAGATCCATGGCCTCGCCGCGCTGCGCATCGGCTGGATGTTCGGCCCCGAGCACATCATCGACGCGGTCAACCGCATCCGCGGTCCGTTCAACGTGTCGACGCCGGCGATGTATGCCGCGGTCGCCGCGATCGAGGACACCGCGCATCAGGCGATGTCGAAGCAGTTCACCGAGACCTGGCGCAACTGGCTCACCGAGGAGATCGGCAAGCTCGGGCTGAAGGTGACGCCGAGCGTCGCCAATTTCGTGCTGATCCACTTTCCGACCGAGAAGGGCAGGACCTCGGACGAGGCCGACGCCTTCCTGACCAAGCGGGGCCTCGTGCTGCGGGCGCTGAAGAATTACGGCCTGCCGCATTCACTGCGCATGACCATCGGCACCGAGGAGGCCAACCGCCTCGTCGTCGACGGTTTGCGCGACTTCATGGCCGGCAAATGAGCGTACAGCCGCACTTCCAGCGCGTCGCCCTGATCGGCTTCGGCCTGATCGGCGGCTCGATCGCGCGCGCTGCGAAGCTCCAGGGCCTGGCCGGCGAGATCGTCACCACCGCGCGCTCGGAGAAGACGCGCGCCCGCGTGCTCGAGCTCGGCATCGTCGACCAGGTCGTGGCGACCAATGCGGAAGCGGTGAAGGATGCCGATCTCGTCATCCTCTGCATTCCCGTAGGCGCCTGCGGACCTGTGGCGCAGGAGATCGCCGCGCATCTGAAAGCCGGCGCGATCGTCTCCGACGTCGGCTCCGTGAAGGGCGCGATCGTCAGGGACATGGCGCCGCATCTGCCGAAGACCGTTCATTTCGTGCCGGCGCACCCCGTGGCGGGCACCGAGCATTCAGGGCCGGATTCCGGCTTTGCCGAGCTCTTCATCAACCGCTGGTGTATCCTCACCCCGCCGGAAGGCGTCGACGCATCGGCCACCGATCGCCTGCGCGCCTTCTGGGCCGCGATGGGTGCCAAGGTCGAGGTGATGACGCCGGATCATCATGATCTCGTGCTCGCGATCACCAGCCATCTGCCGCATCTGATCGCCTACACCATCGTCGGCACCGCCGACGAGCTGGCGCAGGTGACGGAGTCCGAGGTCATCAAGTTCTCCGCCGGCGGCTTCCGCGATTTCACCCGCATCGCCGCGTCCGATCCGACGATGTGGCGCGACGTCTTCCTCGCCAACAAGGAAGCCGTGCTGGAGATGCTCGGCACCTTCACCGAGGATCTCGCCAAGCTCACCCGCGCGATCCGGCGCGGCGACGGCGAAGCGCTGTTCGACCACTTCACCCGCACCCGCGCCATCCGCCGCGGCATCGTCGAGATCGGCCAGGATTCGGCGGCGCCCGATTTCGGCCGGCCGCATGCGCAGCTCGGCAAGAAGCCATAGCACACAGTCCCGTAGCCCGGATGAGCGTAGCGACATCCGGGACGGTCCCCGCATATCGCTTCGCTCATGCGGGCTACGCGCTCGCGACGAGGAGACAGAAACTAATACAGCGGCGGGATCTGGCCGACCTTGACCGGGCCGAGCAGCACGGCGCCGTCCACGAACTTCAGCGGGAAGCTGCGGGCCTTCTTGCCTTCCAGCGTGCTCTCGGTGCCGATCGAATTGATGCCGGCGGCAACGCCGGCATTGGCGTTCTGCTTGATGACCTTGCCGAGGCCCGGGACGGCGCGATCGAGCGCACCGAACAGATTGTTGAGATCCTGCGACTTCACGCCGGGCGCGACGCGGTCGAGGGTTGCCTGCGGCACGCCCTCTTCCAGCATCTTCTCGATGCCGAGCGCCGGGATCACCCGCTCGAGGCCGGTCACCGTCATCTGCAATTCGCCGTCGAGTCGGCCATTGGCCGAGAGTCCGAGCGTGCCGGCTGCGACCGCGATCATCTCGCCCTGCTGGATCCGCGACTGCACGATCTCGATATGGCCGCCGGCGGCCTGGATCTCGCGGAAGCGCTGCGGCCAGGGTTTTGGCGTGAGGTCGGAGAGGCCGGTGACCTTGGCGCGCGTGTCCGCCTCGAACGGCTCGGCGAGCAAGGGATGCACGCCCTGGATGCTGCCCTGCGCGACATGGAGCACGGTCTCGATCACGGGATGATCGGACGGCGATCCGTCCGCGAGGCGCCCGTGCAGCTCGACCTGCTTGGCGCGCGCGAGCGGCACCTGCACGCTGCCGTCGAGCCGGTTGATGACGGGATCGTCGAACACGATGGAGGCGCGGTCCGGCACCGCCGGCAGGCCGACCACGCTGCTGCGGCCCTTGCTCCAGTTCACCACGAAGGTGTTTTGCGTAACGCCGTCGGTGAGGGTCGCCGGCGCGGAGAATTCGGCGATGACGCGCTTGGGATCGTAGACCTGGGCGACGACCAGGATGTTGTCGAGCCTGGCCGTGAACGGCGTCTTGCTCGCGTTCTGCGAGACCAGGGCGACGCTGGCACCGGAGCACTGGACCTCGAACCGGAACGGGAAGCCCGCGATCGAGCGCTTGGCGCAATCATAGATGCGGCCGGACTTGGCCTCCTGCGCGCGCCAGGCGTCCGCGGCGATCTCGGCCTGCGAGGCGGCATAGAACCAGAAGCAGCTCCACGCGACGGCGAGGATCAGGAGGAGAACGGGTGCGATGAAAAGGCCCCAACGGGGGCGGCGGCCTGCGGCAACGGTCAGATTGGACATGCGGCGACCCTTTGACCCCAGATTTTGTCAAATGTAAGCGAGGTTGGCTTGCTCCGAAAGGCGGAGAATTCGCTTCGCTTGGGGGCGCGGGTCTGGTAGCCGTGCCCGCCATGTCGGAAATCACCCTCCCCTCCGTCACGACAGCCAAGGGCGACCTCTGGGTGTTCGGCTATGGCTCGCTGATGTGGCGGCCGGGCTTTGAATTCATGGAGCGCGTCCCGGCGCGGCTGGTGGGCGAGCATCGTGCGCTCTGCGTCTATTCCTTCGTGCATCGCGGCACGCCGGAGAAGCCGGGCCTGGTGCTCGGGCTCGATCGCGGCGGCGCCTGTCGCGGTATCGCCTTCCGCGTCGCCGAAAAGGACCGCGCCGACGTCGTCGCCTATTTGCGCGCGCGCGAGCAGGTGACGTCGGTCTATCGCGAGGTGATGCGCTCGGTGTGGCTGGAGAACGATGCGCGGCAGCGCGTCTCCGCACTCGCTTATGTCGTCGACCGCGGCCATGTGCAATATGCCGGCCGGCTGTCGCTCGCCGATCAACATCGCCACGTGCTCCAGGGGCACGGCCAGTCCGGGGCCAATCGCGACTATGTGACCGCGACGGTGAAGGCGATCGAGGCCGAAGGCTTTCGCGACACGCAGCTGCATCAGCTCGCGACGATGCTGCATGGGGAAGCGCATTCCCTGCACGCGCCGGCTCCGAGCGAAGACCGCGAAAGTCGCTAGCTGCCGGTCGGCGCGTAGCTCGGTGCCGAACCGATCAACTGCTCCTGCTCCTTGCGGCCCGCTTCGACGAGGCGGCCGGTTGCCTCTTCGATCGCCGTTTGCACGCGGGAGAGATACTCGTCCTTCGGCAGGCCCGCCGGCAGCGGATCGAGGAACTCCACCACCAGCGTGCCGGGATAGCGCATGAAGGTGCGGCGTGGCCAGAACAGGCCGGAATTGAGCGCGATCGGCAGACACGGCACGCCGCAGGACGAATAGATCTGCGCAAAGCCCGTCTTGTAGTCGGGAGGCGCGCCCGGCGCGCGGCGCGTGCCCTCCGGAAAGATCACGAGCTGGCGGCCGCTGCGCACCGCCACGCGTGCCCGCCGCGTCATGTCCAGCAGCGCCTTCACGCCGGCCTTGCGGTCGATCGCGATCATCCCGGTCTTGACCAGGAACTGACCGAACACCGGGATCTGCATGAGCTGGCGCTTGAGGATGAAGATCGGGCGGTCGAAGAATCCCGGCAACACGAAGGTTTCCCAGAACGACTGATGCTTGGCCACGATCACCAGCGGCCCCTGCGGAATCTTCTCCTGCCCGCGGAATTCCACCTTGATGTTGCAGATCACCCGCATCAGGACCAGCGTCGCCTTCGCCCACCATTCCGCAACCGTCAGCATGGCGCGCGGCGGCATCGCAAAGGTCGGCAGCGCCACGATCGCGAGACACACCAGCACGGCATAGAACAGCACGTTGAACACGAGCGAGCGCAGGAAAATCAAGAACATCGACGATCCGATCAATTGCCGATCAATTGGCCTGTGCGGTGGCGGGCCGCTTCGGCTGCATCCCGGGAGGCTGCTCCGATACTTCGGGCGAAAGGTCAATCCCGAAATCCTCCAGCCGCACCCTGAGTTCGGCCGCGATGTACTTGACATATTCCGACAGCAGCAGCCGCAAGGTGGACGCCGAGGCCCACCACGGCTCCTCGCGCCATTTGTCGCCGACCACGGCGAACGGGATCAGAATCGTCTCCGGCATCGCGTGCGAGAATTCCACCAGCGCGCGCGGCATGTGATAGTTCGAGGTCACCACGATCAGCGATTTGAACCGGCGCGCCTGCGCCCAGCGGCGCGCCTCCGCCGCATTGCCGCGGGTCGAGAGCGCGGTGCGGTCGAGGTCGACGCAGCAGGTCATGAAGGACTGGTTCTCCGGCAGCGTGCGGGAGATGTCGCTTGCGGTCGAGGTCGGATGCACGCCGGAAATCAGGAGCCGCCTGCCATAACCGGCAGCCAGCAGCTCCATCGCATCCGACACCCGCGAGGAGCCGCCGGTCAAGACCACGATGCCGTCTGCCTTGCGGTCCGGCACGATCTCGGCGCCGCGCAACTGCGACAGGAACGCGATGAAGCCCGCCGCCGCGCCGACGAAGGCGAACGCGATCGTCGACACCACGGCTGCGCGCAGCCAGCCGCGCGGCAATTTCGGCGATCGATCGTCGGTCGGCGAGGTCATGCGATGTCGGTAATCCCTTCCCCGGATGATTTTAAAACGTTTTGAGGCGAAGTGGAGTCCGGTTTATCGGGCTCCATCAACGTAGCGAAAACACTCGGGTCGCGAACTCGATCACCCTCTCCCCTTGTGGGAGAGGGTGGCTCGCCGCGGAGCGGCGAGACGGGTGAGGGGTTCTCTCCGCGAACTCGACGTTCGTGTGCGCGGAGAGACCCCCTCATCCGGCGCTTCGCGCCACCTTCCCCACAAGGGGAGAAGGAAGAAAGCAACTCAATCCACATCATTCAGCGTTGCGAACAGCGTCTGGCGCGAGGCGACGGCGGTGATGGCGCCGATCAGGACCGCCTGCACCGCGAGCACGACATAGCCGGAGGGCCGCAGCGAGAAGGTGCCGAGCAGGGCGGCGAACTGGTCGCCGACGGGCGTCCCTGAAAACCAGCCGGCGATCGACTCGGAGAAGCCGAACACCAGCATGGCGGCGCCGCCGCCGATCACGCCGCCCTCCAGGCCCAGCCTGAGGAAATGGCGCAGGAAGCGGTTGGCGATGTAGCGGTCGCCGGCGCCGACGAAATGCAGGACCTCGACGATCGGACGGTTCGCCGCCATGGCGCCGCGGGTCGCGAACGACACCGAGATGATGGTCGCGATGATGACGAGCGCGAGGATGCCGAGACCCGCGAGCACGGTGGCGTTGGTCATCGAGCGCATGCGCTCGATCCAGGCGCGGTGGTCGTCGACGCTGGCGCTTGGCGCCACTTGCGTCACGCGGACGCGCAAGGCGGCCAGATCGAGCGCCGTGCCGGGCTGCACGCGCGCGATGATCATGCGCGGCACCGGCAGATCGTCCATCGACAGTCCGGTGCCGAGCCAGGGCTCGAGCAGCTTGCCGCTCTCGTCCTTGGTGAACGGCTTGACCTCGACGATGCCGGCTTGGGCGCGCATCGCCTCGGTCACCGCGGCGGTGTCGCGCTCGAGGTCGCGCCCGGACTGCGGGCGAATCTGGATGGTGATTTCGCTGGCGACATCCGACTGCCATTCGGCGGCGGAGGCGCTGACCAGCAGCACCGTGCCGGTGGTCATCGAGGCGAGGAAGGTCATGATGGCGACGACGGCAACCAGCGCGCGGCCGTGGATCGAGGCGCGCGGCACGATCGGCGACATGTTGCGCGCCTTGGCCGGAAGCTGCGGACGCTCCTGTCCGAGATCGACCAGTACGCCGCGCTCGTCGGTCCTACTCATAGACGTGCAGCCGTCCCTGATGCAGCACCAGCCGCCGCGCCTCGTACTGGTCCATCAGGCCGATATCGTGGGTCGCGATGATGACGGCGGTGCCGGATTTGTTGAGCTCGATGAAAAGGCGCAGCAGGCGGCGGCCGAGCGTCGGGTCGACGCTGCCGGTCGGCTCGTCCGCGAGCAGAAGTTGCGGCCGCGAGATCACCGCGCGCGCGATCGCCGCACGCTGCTTCTCGCCGCCGGACAGGATCGGCGGCAGCGCGTCCATGCGCTCGCCGAGTCCGACCCAGCGCAGAAGGTCGATGACCTCCTTGCGATAGCTCGACTCGCTGCGGCCCATGACGCGGAACGGCAGCGCGACGTTCTCGTAGGTCGTCATGTGATCGAGCAGGCGGAAGTCCTGGAGCACGATGCCGATGCGCTTGCGCAGGTCGGCGATCTCGTCCTTGCCGAGTTGCGAAATATCGTGGCCGAACAGGTTGACGAGGCCGCGCGTCGGCCGGTGCGACAGGAACAGCAGGCGCAAGAGCGAGGTCTTGCCGGCGCCGGACGGGCCGGTGAGGAACTGGAAGGAGTGCGCCGGGATCTGGAAATTGAGGTCGCGCAGGATCTCCGGCCCCAGACCGTAACGCAATCCGACATTTTCGAACCGAACCAAGCTCAGCTCCGTTCGAGAGGGGGCGATGGCCGCGACGCGATGCTCCGCCACGCGCGATCAACGGTTTTTGCGACGGTTATGGTTTCCGGTTCGTTAACGGTCGCCCTGTAGCATCCAGGACGCCCGGGCCTCCGCGACCCTGGCATCGTCAAGACTCGTTCATGCATCAAGGCTCGTCCATGCATATCGTCTGCCCCCATTGTACGACATCCTACGCCATCAAGCTTGCGAGCCTTGGGGCGAACGGGCGGACAGTCCGCTGCTCCCGGTGCAAGCAGACCTGGGTCGCCTATGCCGAGGATGCCATCGAGGAGGCGTCCGTCCCGGCCATGGCTGCGGCCAGCCAGGCCGACGACCAGTCCGATCTCGCCGAGCAGTGGAACTCCTACGCCAAGGACGACGGCGCCACCGACACGCCTGTCGTCGACAGCCCCTCCATCGCCAGCGACTGGCCGGAGGAGGACGCCAGGGAGACCGAGGACGAATGGTCGGCGGCGGCCCGCGACGCCGAGGATGAGGTCGCCGGCGCGCAGCACCAGTCCTGGTTCCGCGGCCTGTTCAGCCGGCGCGGGGCGCGAGTGAGGCGTCAGGTCCCCACCGTGGCGCCGCGAAAGTCCCATTTCGGCCTGCCGACCGCCTGCGCCGCCATGGGCGCGCTGGTGCTGGCCCTGATCGTCTGGCGCGGCGACATGGTGCGGCTGCTGCCGCAGACCGCGGCCTTCTACAAGATGGTCGGCCTCGACGTTAACCTGCGCGGGCTGGCCTTCAAGGACGTCAAGCTCTCCAGCGAGACCGTTGACGGTAAACAGGTGTTGGTGATCGAGGGCGTCATCGTCGGCGAGGGCAAGAAGCCGCTCGACATCCCGCGGCTGCGCTTTGCGGTGCGCGACGCGCAGGGCGCGGAGATCTATGCCTGGAATGCGGTGCTGGAGCAGACCGTGCTGCGGCCCGGCGAACGCGCCTTCTTCCGCTCGCGCCTGGCCTCTCCGCCGCCGGAGGGCCGCAATATCGACGTTCGCTTCTTCAACCGGCGCGACATTGCCGGCGGCAGCGTGTAATCAGGCTCGCAAGGTCCGCACGGGAGGTTGGTCCCAAGGTTGGTCCCATGCCAAAAATCTTGATCGCCGACGACGAGGATTCGATGCGCCAGCTGGTGGCGCGCGCCATCGCCATGGACGGGCACCAGACCGTGACCGCGCAGGACGGCGCCGAGGCGCTGGAGATCCTGACCCGCGAGGACGGCGCATTCGATTTGCTGCTCACCGACATCCAGATGCCGGTGATGGACGGCATCGCGCTGGCGCTCTCCGCCGCGCGCGATTTCCCCGACCTGACCATCCTGCTGATGACCGGATTTGCCGACCAGCGCGAGCGCGCCTCGAACCTCAACGCGCTGGTGCATGACGTCGTGACCAAACCGTTCTCGGTCGCCGACATCCGCACCGCAGTGGCGGACGCGCTGGCGGCGAAGAAGCGGTAGCGCGCGGCCGCCGCAGTTGCGTCGGCTATGCGTCTATGACGCGACGCCGCCGCTATACATTCGGTGTCGTCCTGGCGAAAGCCAGGACCCATACCGCGTGATTTATCTGTCCGAAATGGAAGTCGTACCGGGCAACCAGCCTTCGCCAAACGCCTCCCTGGGGTAATGGGTCCTGGCTTTCGCCAGGACGACATTGGGGAGGCATCGAGGCTATCGCCTCTAGAAATCCTTCAGCAACCGCTCGATATAGTCGAGCTCGATCTGCGGACGCGAAGTATCGCCGAGGCGGCGGCGGAGTTCTTCGAGGATGCGGCGGACGCGCTGGGCGTCGATCTCGCCCGGAATCTTGACCGTGTAGTCGTCGCTGAACTCGCGGCCGTGAAGCGGGCGACCGAGCGGATCGGTCTGATTGCCGCCGCTCTGCTGGCGGCCGGCCCGGTTGCCCGGACCATCGCCCTGCCCGTCACCATCGCCCTGCTGCATCGCCTCGGCCATCTTCTGCGCACCCTTGCGCAAGGCTTCGAGAGCCTTGCCCTGCGAGTCCACGGCACCATCCGCATTGCCCTCGCCGAGCTTTGAGCCGGCATCGCCCATGGCACCGTCGGCGGTGTCCAGGCTGCCGTCATCATCGCCCTGGTCACCGTCCTGATCGCCATCCTGGCCGGGCTGTCCCTGATCGCCCTGCTGACCTTTCTGGCCCTGTTGCCCTTTCTGGCCCTTTGGTCCCTTCTGCGTGAGGCCGCGCTTGGCGAGCTCGTCCTGCAACTTCTTCAGCCGGTCGCGCAGCGCCTGCTGGTCCTGCTGGAGGTCCGACATCGACTGGTCGCCCTGCGGCTTGCCGCGCGAGCGGTCACGCCGGGAATCCTGGCCCTGCTTGTAGGTCTTGTCGCGCAATTGCTGCTGCTTGCGGATCATGTCGCTGAGCTCGTTGAGCGCCTGCTCCATGTCGCTGTCGCCGGATTGGCCGGGCTGCGCCATCTGGAGATTTTCCATGATCTGCGCCAGCTGCTCGAGCATGCGCTGCGCCGCCTCGCGATTGCCTTCGCGCGCCGCCTTCTCGATCTGCTTCAGGAGATCGTCCAGATCCCGCTGCGTGATAACGGAGCGATCGCGATTGGAGGACTGGTTTCTTTCCGTCGCGCGCTTGTACTCCTCGAGCTTCTGAATGGCATCGGATTGGTTGCTCAGGCTGCGCCCGGACTCCTTCTGGCGCAGGTTATCGCCGGCATCCTGCATCGCCTTTTCCGCGCCATCGAGCAGCGCATCGGGATCCTGATCCTGCTGGGCAGCGACGGACGGGAGGCCTCCCAACAGGAAGGCGAGGCAGGCGATCGACATCGCCTTCAAGACTGGCACGCGTGCTAGCTTCCGCATTTCCGGTCCCGCGTAAACTGGTTGGCCCCGTCGTCTCCCGCCTTGGCCCGGTTGCTCGCCGACTTGCGATAGGCC
Organism: Bradyrhizobium sp. CCBAU 11361; assembly: GCF_028128935.1. Classification (NCBI taxonomy): domain Bacteria; kingdom Pseudomonadati; phylum Pseudomonadota; class Alphaproteobacteria; order Hyphomicrobiales; family Nitrobacteraceae; genus Bradyrhizobium; species Bradyrhizobium sp. CCBAU 11361. The sequence continues at coordinate 96,709 of NZ_LBJZ01000199.1, read as the reverse complement.
TGAAGCTGCTGGCGCAATGCGTCCTGCTGCTGCGCCAGTTCCTCGAGCTGCTCGGGCGTCGCGTGCTGGGTCTTTTGTCGCAGCTCGACGGCCTTGTCGAGGATGAGCTGGACCTCCGCCGGGAACGGCTGCCGGGGACCCAGCGGATTTTGCTCGGCGCGCCGGGCGAGGTCGCGCACCTTGCCGGCCATGGCCTCGCGGAGCTTTTGCGTCAGCACCCGGATCTCGTCCTCGCTGGCACCGCGCTCCAACGCCCGCTTGAGCGCGTCCTGCGCCGAGCGCAGCGCGGCATTGACGCTGCCGGCGACACCGTCGTCCTCGATGGTCACCGCGAACGCCCACATGCTCGCCACCACGTCACGCATCGCGTCGTCGGTGCGGGCCGCCTCGAGCTGGAGCGCCAGGCTGCGCAGACCGAGATAGCAGCCGGCATCCGGGGTGAACAATTCGGGCGCGATCATCAGCGCGTCGAGCGCGGCGTAGACGTCGGAATTCTTGTTGGCGTCGAGCGCGAGGATGCGGCGCTGCTCGATCAGCGCGCGCGCGAGCGGGTTCGTGAACAGCCGCTCGGGCAGGCGCATGTTGAAGGGTTCGCTTCTGGCCTCGTTGCCGGCCTCGTCCTTGGCGGCGAGCCTCAGCGTGACGTCGGCGCCGGCATAGGGGTCCTCGCTGAGGTCCTTCACCGTCTGGCCGACGCCGTTGCGGGTGCGCGCATTCGGCAGCACCAGCGGGAATTGCGGCGGCTGGAACAGCGGCCGTGCGGCAGCCTTGGTATCGCCGTCCTTGCTGCCATCCTTGGCATCGGCGGGGCGCAGGCCAAATTGCGCTTCGGCGCCGGTGACGCCGTAATCGTCCTCGATCTTGTAGGAGAGCTGAAGCGCACCGCGCGCCTGGCGCTCCGGATCCTTGGCCAGCGCAATCGTCGGCGCGCGGTCCGGCGTCGCCGCAAACGACCATTGCGGCTGGCCGGCGGGCGCGCGGACATGCGCGGTGCCGTCGCCGGTGATGGCGAAATGCTTCTCGTTGGTGCCCTTGGGCGTGGCTTCGGTGGGGGCGACCTCCTTGAGGCCGCCGGAGACGGCGACATCCAGGCTGCCGCCGGAGGAGCGCACGATCAGGGTCGAGCCGGCGGGAACGGCGAGCGGGCCGCCGGCGGGCAGCGCCGCGGCCTCCTTGTTGGCGGCCGACAGGATCACCGGCGGCTTGCCGGTGTAGAGCGGCGGCGTGACCCAGGCATCGACGCGAACATTGGTCGGCGCCAGCACGCCGTTCCAGTCGAAGGCCGCGCCGAGCCGCATCGCGCGCTCGTTGCCGGCGGCGAAGAAGGTCGCAACCAGCATCACCATGACCAGCGCTCGCAGCGCCCAGGGATCGTGAAGAGCGAGCCGCGGGCGCGGCAGACCGGCACGGATGCGCTTGAGCGAGGCCAGCGTACGCTCACGCTGCGCCTGCCACAGCGCCTTCGCGACCGGGTCCTGCGAGGTCAGCGTGTCCGTGAGCGTGGTGGCGGGGCGGTGACGGATGCCGGAGCCGCGGTCGAGCCGGCTCAAAGCTTCCTCGCGGCTCGGCCAGCGGAAGCGAGCCAGCGGGAACAGGGCCGCAATTGCGATGCCGGCGAAAACGACGAGACCAATGGCGCGGGCAAGGAACGGCAGCGCCAGCCAGAGACCGGCCCAGGACAGCGCCAGGAACAGGCCGACGACGGTCAGAAGCCGCGCCAAATTCGGCCAGGCACGCTCCCACGCGATGGCATATCTGGCCCGATCGAGGGCCTGCGCCAGCTTCAGCCGCGGCAGAGCGTCGCCATCGCGGATCGGGTCTGACGGGTCGGGGGTGACGCCGTTCAATCAGCTCTCCAAGTTGCCCGGGAGAGGAGAGCGTATCACAACGGCAGCACTGAGGCATCCGTTCCTGTACGGGAGACACCCCTTTTCCCGCATAACACGAGGACGTGACTGGCCCGCCGCAACCCCGTAATTTCCGCGCCGCCATCCAGGGACAAGCAAAGGGAAAACGAAGGAAACGCCATGGACAAGAAGATGCACGACAAGGGCCTGGAAGTCCGCAAAGCGGTGCTGGGGGAAGCCTATGTCAACAACGCCCTGAAGAACGTCGACGATTTCAACCGTCCGTTCCAGGAGATGCTCAACGAATATTGCTGGGGCACGGTGTGGGGCCGCGAGGAACTGCCGCGCAAGACCCGCAGCATGCTCAACATCGCGATGATCGCGATCCTCAACCGCCAGCACGAATTCCGCGCGCATCTGAAGGGCGCGCTCACCAACGGCGTCACCCGCGACGAGATCCGCGAGATCCTGATGCAGGTCGCGATCTATGGCGGCATGCCGGCCGCAGTCGACAGTTTTCGCATCGCGCGCGAGGTGTTCGCGGAGATCGACGGGAAGGCGTGAGGGGGCGGGCTCTCTCCACTGTCGTCCCGGACAAGCGAAGCGGAGCGTAGCGCCGATCCGGGACCCATAACCACAGGCGGATGTGGTTAGCGGGACTCGGAGTGACCGCTTTCGCGCTGCGACTCCTCCCTGGGGTTATGGGTCCCGGATCGGCGCGCGCTTGAGGCGCGCTTGTCCGGGACGACACCGGGGATAGAGCGCGGATTTTCACGACAACAACGAATAATCAAAACAAGGAACACCATGGACATCGGATTCATCGGCCTTGGAAACATGGGTTTCCCGATGGCGCGGCGGCTGGTCGAGGCAGGCCACAAGCTCGTCGTGTTCGACACGCGCAAGGAGGTCGTCGACAAGCTCATCGCGCGCGGCGCAACGCCAGCGACATCGCCGAAGGACGTGGCCGATCAGGTCGAGACCGTGATGGCGAGCCTGCCCTCGCTGCAAGCTTCGCTCGAAGTTGCAACGGGGACGAACGGCGTGATCGAGGGCAAGCGCGTCAAGCGCTTCATCGATCTGTCCACCGTCGGCTCGACGATGGCTTCGAAGATTCACGCCCTGCTCGCCAAGCGCGACATCGTGCAGATCGACTGCCCCGTCTCCGGCGGGGTCGGCGGCGCCGAGAAGGGCACGCTGGCAGTGATGGTGTCGGGGCCGAAGGCGGAGTTCGAGCTGCTGAAGCCGGCGCTCGATGTGATCGGAAAGGTGTTCTTCATCGGCGAGAAGCCGGGCGCAGCCCAGACCATGAAGCTCGCCAACAATTTCCTGTCGGCCGCTGCGATCGTGGCGACGTCGGAAGCGGTCGTCATGGGTGTGAAGGCCGGGCTCGATCCCGCGGTGATGATCGACGTCATCAATGCCGGCTCGGGCATGAACACCGCGAGCCGCGACAAGTTTCCGCGCGCGGTGCTGCCGCGCACGTTCGATTTCGGCTTCGCCACGGGGCTGATGGTGAAGGACGTCCGCCTCGCGCTGGAGGAAATGAAGCAGCTCGGCCTGTCGATGGAGGTCGCTGATGCCGTCGGGCGCCTGTGGGAGACCGTGATCAGCGCGGAAGGCGCCGATTCCGATTTCACCGCGGCGATCAAGCCGATCGAGAAGAAGGCGGGGGTTGTGGTTGGTGGGAAGACCGGCGGATTGGCGGGGAAGTAACACGCCAATCTCTTCGTCGTCCCGGCGAAGGCCGGGACCCATAACCACAGGCGGATGTGATTACGGGGACTCGGAGTTACCCGCTTCGCGCCACAACCCCTCCCTGGGGTTATGGGTCCCGGCCTTCGCCGGGATGACACCGTGATTGTTGAACCGGCGTGGCCTCACAGCCACGGCGCCGGCGTGTCCATCGCGATCAGCTGCTCGACCTCGATGCGCGGGCGCACCACGGCGTATTGGTCGCCCTTCACCAGCACCTCGGGCACCAGCGGCCGCGTGTTGTAGGTGCCGGCCTGCACGGCGCCATAGGCTCCGGCGGTCATGATGGCGAGGAGATCGCCCGCCTTCGGCGTCGGCAGCGTGCGGTCGAGCGCGAGATAGTCGCCGGTCTCGCAGACCGGGCCAACGACGTCGGCCACCATCGTCGCCGCATCCCTGGCCGGCTGCGTCACCGGCAGGATGTCGTGATGGGCCTCATACAGCGTCGGGCGGATCAGGTCGTTCATCGCGGCGTCGATGATGACGAAGTTCTTACCGTCGCCATGCTTCACATAGATCACCTTGGCGACCAGGATGCCGGCATTGCCGACGATCATGCGGCCCGGCTCGAACATCAGCGTGCAGCCGAGATTGTGACTGACGCGCTTGACCATCGCGGCATAGGCATCGGGCGCCGGGGGCGCCTCGCGGTCCATGTAATAGGGAATGCCGAGGCCACCGCCGAAATCAACATGCGAGATGTCGTGGCCGTCGGAACGCAGTGTCTGCACGAATTCGGAGAGGATGCGGAACGCCGTCTCCATCTTGGACAGGTCGGTGATCTGGCTGCCGATATGCACGTCGGTGCCGGTCACCTGGATCCCGGGCAGCTTCGCTGCGCGCGCATAGACCTCGCGGGCATGCGCGATCGGGATGCCGAACTTGTTCTCGGACTTGCCGGTGGAGATCTTGGCATGCGTGCCGGCGTCGACATCGGGATTGACGCGCACGGAAATCCGCGCGGTCTTGCCCATCTCGGTCGCAAGGCGCGACAACAGCTCGAGCTCCGGCTCGGATTCGACGTTGAGACAGAGGATGTCGGCGGCGAGCGCAGCGCGCAGCTCTTCTTCCGTCTTGCCGACGCCGGAGAACAGGATCTTGCGGGCGGGAATGCCCGCGGCCAGCGCGCGCTTCAATTCACCGCCGGAGACCACGTCGGCGCCGGCGCCAAGCTTGGCGAGCGTACGCAGCACCGACTGGTTGGAGTTCGCCTTCATGGCGTAGCAGACCAGCACCTTCTCGCCGGCGAAAGCATCGGCGAAGACGCGGTAATGCCGCTCCAGCGTTGCGGTCGAATAGCAATAGAACGGCGTGCCGACGGTTGCAGCCAGCTCGGACAGGTTCACCGCCTCGGCGTGCAGCACACCGTTGCGGTAGTCAAAATGGTTCATGGCTTTGGCTCAGTTGCCCAGCCTATCTGCTGGGTTTGTCGTCCAGGAGCGGGTCGAGAATAAACGGTTTCTTCCTGCCGCGGGACGCCGCAGGGGCGGCGTCGGCCCCGTAGGTGGGATTGAACACGCTCGGCGTCTTCTGGGCTTCGGTCTCGGTGTCGGTCGGCGCAGCACCGTTGGGCGCGGGCACATTGGAGGCGGTCGGCGGCAAATCCAGCGGGCCCTTGCGGCCACAGCCGGCAAGCGCGAGCGCCGTCAGGCTCAAGACAATGATGGCCCACCCCGAGCCGGCCGGGCGAAACTTTGACGTCACGACGAAATCCCCACTACGCGGGCCGCACCATACAGAGATTGGCGCACTCTGGCGAGAGCCGGATGACCATGAAACATAAGCGAAATTTTGCCCTCAGCCCGATTTTCGCTCTTTTTCCAGCCGCTTCAGCCAGGCCTTGGCCTGGGAGGCCACGTTCTTCGGCGCGGTGCCGCCAAAGCTGGTCCGGCTCTTCACCGACGATTCGACCGAGAGCACCCCGAGCACGTCCTTGGTGATCCTGGACTCGATCGCCTGCATCTCCTTCAGCGGCAGCTCGTGCAGCGCCACGCCGCCCTCGGCGGCCTTGGCCACGATGCGGCCGGTGACGTGGTGGGCCTCGCGGAACGGCATCTTCAGCGTCCGCACCAGCCAGTCGGCAAGATCGGTCGCGGTGGCGTAGCCCTCGCCGGCAGCAAGCCTCATCTTCGCTTCATCAGGCACGAGGTCGCGGACCATGCCGGTCATGGCGCGGATCGCGAGCGACAGCGCGGCGAAGCCCTCCATCGCGCCCTGCTTGTCCTCCTGCATGTCCTTTTGATAGGCGAGCGGCAGGCCCTTCATCACGATCAGGAGACCGTTGAGCGCGCCGATGACGCGGCCGGTCTTGGCGCGCACGAGCTCGGCGGCATCCGGGTTGCGCTTCTGCGGCATGATCGAGGAACCGGTGGTGAACTTGTCGCTGAGCCGGATGAGACCGACCAGCGGCGAGGTCCAGATCACGATCTCCTCGGCAAAGCGCGACATGTGCACGGCGCAGATCGAGGCCGCCGACAACGTCTCCAGCACGAAGTCGCGGTCGGAGACCGCGTCGAGCGAGTTCGCCATCGGCCGGTCGAAGGCAAGCGCCTTTGCGGTCGCGTGGCGATCGATCGGGAACGAGGTGCCGGCGAGCGCGGCGGCGCCGAGCGGCGATTCGTTGAGCCGCTTGCGCGCGTCCTGGAAACGGCCGCGGTCGCGCGCGGCCATCTCGACATAGGCGAGCAGGTGATGGCCGAAGGTCACGGGCTGCGCGGTCTGGAGATGCGTGAAGCCGGGCATCACGGTGCCGGCATGCTCCAATGCGCGCTCGACCAGCGCCTGCTGAAACGCGGCGAGCGCCGCATCGGTCTCGTCGATGACGTCGCGGACGAACAGACGGAAGTCGGTGGCGACCTGGTCGTTGCGCGAGCGCGCGGTGTGCAGCCGCCCGGCGGCGGGGCCGATCAGCTCGGACAGGCGGCTCTCGACATTCATGTGAATGTCCTCGAGCGCGCGCTTGAACGTGAAGCCGCCCTTGCCGATCTCTGACAAAATCGTGTCTAGACCCTTGCCGATATTTTTCGCATCAGAGGCCGTGATGATGCCCTGCGTGGCCAGCATCGCGGCGTGGGCCTTGGACGCGGCAATGTCCTGGGCAAAGAGGTGACGATCGACGTCGATGGAGACGTTGATCTCTTCCATGATCTCATCGGGACGTTCCGAGAACCGGCCGCCCCACATCTTGTTGCTCATGATCCCCTGCTCACGCCTTGCTTGTCGGTGGCCACGTTTGCTGGCCGCCGCCAGCCGTATTAAGAGGCCCCTGATAGCCATATCTGCGACCGGATGACAAACGATATGCTCGACACGAAGCCCTCCGCCACGCGCCGGATCCCCCTCGTCATCGCCACCGTGGCGGTCGGCGGGCTGGCCGGCTTCGCTGCGCTGTACGGGCTGGGCCTGAGCCGGGCGCCTACAGGCGATCCGGCCTGCCGGGCGGCAGTGGCTACGGCGCAGAAAATCGCCCCGCTCGCCCATGGCGAGGTGGCGGCGCTGACCATGGCGAGCGCACCCTTGAAGCTGCCCGACCTCGCTTTCGAGGACGCCGACGGCAAGCCGAGAAAGCTGTCCGATTTCCGCGGCAAGACGCTGCTGGTGAACCTCTGGGCCACCTGGTGCGTGCCGTGTCGGAAGGAAATGCCTGCGCTGGACGAGCTCCAGGGCAAGCTTTCGGGCCCGAATTTCGAGGTGGTGGCGATCAATATCGATACCCGCGACCCCGAGAAGCCCAAAACCTTCCTGAAAGAGGCCAATCTGACCCGGCTCGGCTATTTCAACGATCAGAAAGCCAAGGTTTTCCAGGATCTTAAGGCCATAGGCCGGGCCCTGGGCATGCCGACCTCGGTGCTGGTCGACCCGCAGGGTTGCGAGATCGCGACGATCGCGGGGCCGGCGGAATGGGCGAGCGAGGACGCGCTCAAGCTGATCCGGGCTGCGACGGGCAAGGCCGCCGCGTCGCTTTAGGCGGTGACGTTCAGATTATTGCCGACACCCGCGCCGACATTGGCGAGCGAGGGCTGGCCGGCGCCCATCAGCGTCAGGACGGTGGATTTCTCCATATCCATGTTCTGCTTGGTCAGCGTCGCCGCGATATTCGACTGCAACGCGCCTTGCTGAGCGGCCAGCATGGTGCTGACCATTGCCATCATGTCCATTACGCGAACCCTCGTACCGGGCGCAGCCTAGGCGCGAGCGGTTAACGCGACATGAATTGTCACAGTGCTGTAGGGTGGGTTAGCCGAAGGCGTAACCCACCACTGTGTGTCTCCGCGGAGGCGAAAGCGGTGGGTTACACCTGCGGACTGCGCTTCGCGCAGCCGCAAGCTAACCCACCATACGACATCAGCGCGTCGGAACCGGCTTGGCGCCGCGGTAGTCGTAGAAGCCGCGCTGGGTCTTGCGGCCGAGCCAGCCGGCCTCGACGTATTTCACCAAGAGCGGGCACGGACGGTACTTGGAGTCGGCGAGGCCCTCGTGCAGCACCTGCATGATCGACAGGCAGGTATCGAGGCCGATGAAATCGGCAAGCTCGAGCGGGCCCATCGGATGGTGCGCCCCGAGCTTCATCGCCGCGTCGATCGCCTCGACGTTGCCGACGCCTTCGTACAGCGTGTAGATCGCCTCGTTGATCATCGGCAGCAGGATGCGGTTGACGATGAAGGCCGGGAAATCCTCGGAGACTGCGACCTGCTTGCCGAGCTTGGCGACGAATTCCTTGGACGCCTCGAAGGTCGCATCGTCGGTGGCGATGCCGCGGATCAGCTCCACCAGCTCCATCAGTGGCACCGGATTCATGAAGTGAATGCCGATGAAGCGCTCGGGCCGGTCGGTGGCGGCGGCAAGGCGCGTGATCGAGATCGAGGACGTATCCGAGGCGACGATCGCCTCGGGCTTCAACACGGCGCAGAGCTCGTGGAAGATCTTGCGCTTGACCTCCTCCTTCTCGACCGCGGTCTCGATCACGAGATCGCAGTCGGCGAGGTCGTCGAGCTTCTCGGCGGCCACGATGCGCGACAGCGCCTTGGTCTTGGCCTCCTCGGTGACGGCCTTCTTGGAGACCTGGCGGGCCAGATTGCCATTGATGGTGGCCATGCCCGACTTGAGGCGATCGGCCGAAACGTCGTTGAGCACCACGTCGAAGCCAGCCAGCGCCGCAACATGCGCGATGCCATTGCCCATCTGACCCGCGCCGATCACGCCGACCTTCTTGATCACTGCCGCCATAATGTCATCCACCGGAACGGCGCGCATATCGCGCCTGTCTATCCCCCAAGCCGGGAGGTCTGATTTGATCAGAACCGTGATTTAATCAGAACCTGGGCTCGAAACCTAGATTGGATCGCTCCCCCGGCGTGCCCCACGCCAAAGAAAACGCCTCAAAAATGAAACACCGGCCGGAGTTTATACCTCCGGCCGGTGTTTTGAACGTCTTTTACTTGCCGAGCTTGCCGAGTTCGGCCGTCAGCTCCGGAACCGCCTGGTAGAGGTCGGCGACCAGGCCGTAATCGGCGACCTGGAAGATCGGCGCGTCCTCGTCCTTGTTGATCGCGACGATCACCTTGGAGTCCTTCATGCCGGCCAGATGCTGGATCGCGCCGGAAATGCCCACCGCGACATAGAGCTCGGGGGCGACGACCTTGCCGGTCTGGCCGACCTGCCAGTCGTTCGGCGCATAGCCGGCGTCCACCGCCGCGCGCGAGGCACCGACGCCGGCGCCGAGCTTGTCGGCGAGCGGCTCGATGTATTTGGCGAAATTCTCGCGGCTCTGCATGGCGCGGCCACCGGAGACGATGATCTTCGCCGAGGTCAGCTCGGGACGGTCGCTCTTGGCGACCTCCTCGCCGACGAAGGACGACAGGCCCGGATCGGCCGCCGCCTGAACGCTCTCGACCGGCGCGCTGCCGCCTTCGCCCGCCGCGGCGAAGGTGGAGGTCCGCACTGTGATGACCTTCTTGGCGTCCTTCGACTTCACCGTCTGGATGGCGTTGCCGGCATAGATCGGACGCTCATAGGTGTCGGGGGCGACAACCTTGATGATCTCGGAGACCTGCATGACGTCGAGCAGGGCTGCGACGCGCGGCATCACGTTCTTGAAGCGCGAGGTCGCGGGCGCGACGATCGCATCATAGGACGGGGCCAGCGAGACGATCAGCGCGGCCAGCGGCTCGGCAAGATCGTGCGCGTAAAGCGCGCCATCGGCGAGCAGCACCTTCTTCACGCCTGCGAGCTTGGCGGCGGCGTCCGCCGCGGCCTTGGCACCCTCGCCGGCCACCAGCACCTCGACGTCCGCACCGAGCGCGGCGGCCGCGGTCAGGGCCTTGTTGGTCGCATCCTTCAACGACGCGTTGTCGTGTTCGGCAATCAGAAGCGTCGTCATCAGAGCACCCCGGCTTCGTTCTTGAGTTTCGACACCAGCTCGGCGACGTCCTTGACCTTGACGCCCGCCTTGCGGCCCGCCGGCTCGGTCGTCTTGAGAACCTCGAGGCGCGCGGTGACGTCGACGCCGTAATCGGCGACGGTCTTCTCCGCGATCGGCTTCTTCTTGGCCTTCATGATGTTGGGCAGCGAGGCGTAGCGCGGCTCGTTGAGACGCAGGTCGGTGGTGACGATCGCCGGTCCCTTGAGCTTCACGGTCTGGAGACCGCCGTCGACTTCGCGGGTGACCTTGAAGTCGCTTCCTTCGACCTCGAGCTTCGAGGCGAAGGTCGCCTGCGACCAGCCGAGCAGCGCGGCCAGCATCTGGCCGGTCTGATTGCTGTCGTCGTCGATCGCCTGCTTGCCGAGGATGATCAGGCCCGGCTGCTCTTCCTCAGCGATCTTCTTCAGGATCTTGGCGACGGCGAGCGGCTCGACGGCGCCCTCTGCCTTCACCAGGATGCCGCGATCGGCGCCCATGGCAAGACCGGTGCGGATCGTCTCCGACGCCTGCGCCGGTCCAATGGAAACCACCACGACCTCGGTGGCCTTGCCACCTTCCTTCAGGCGCAGCGCTTCCTCGACCGCGATTTCATCGAACGGGTTCATCGACATCTTGACGTTGGCGAGTTCAACGCCCGATCCATCGCCCTTGACGCGGACCTTGACGTTGTAATCGACCACCCGCTTTACCGGCACTAAGACCTTCATCGATCCTCTTTCACTCAATTTGGGAAGGGGGTTATCAACTGGCGCGGAACCTAAAGGCCTGACCCGGCCCGGTCAACGCGCGAAGAGGCCAAATTTTAGACCTTGGAAATGGGCCGTTCTAATGGGTCAGCGATTCTGGCCCGGAACCCAGAGCACGTCGCCGGCGCCGTTATGGTTGGCTGCGCGGCTGGCCACGAACAGGAAGTCCGACAGGCGATTCATATATTGGATACCAGCGGCGCCGACCGGCTCGCCCGGCTGGGCCGCCAGTTCCACCATCACGCGTTCCGCCCTGCGGCATATCGTGCGTGCGACATGCAGGTAGGCGGCGGCGGGCGTGCCGCCGGGCAGCACGAAGGAGGTGAGCGGCGCGAGCTTGTCGTTGAGCGCGTCGATGTCGTGCTCGAGCCGCTCGACCTGGCTTGCCACTACCCGCAGCCGTTCGGCCTTTTTAGTTTCCTTGCCTTCCCGCTCCGGCACCGCGAGGTCGGCGCCGAGATCGAACAGATCGTTCTGGATGCGGCCGAGCATGGCATCGAGCTCGGGCGTATCATGGGTATGGAGACGCACGACGCCGATCGCGGCATTGGTCTCGTCCACGGTGCCATAGGCTTCGATGCGCAGATCGTATTTCGGACGGCGTTCGCCCGAGCCGAGCGCTGTCGTGCCGTCGTCACCGGTCTTCGTATAGATGCGATTCAGCACAACCATGTTCAGCGCCCCATCGCCCAGACCGCGATCATGGCAATGACGATCGCCACGAACTGAAGCAGCACGCGCCAGCGCATCAGCTTCTGCGAGGTGTTGGGCGAGCCGCCCCGCATCATGTTGACGAGACCGAGCAGCAGCACCAACGCCACGGCGCCGGCCGCCACCGGCAGGATGAAAGTACTCAGGAGAGATGCCATCGGGGGTAGATAACACCGTGCGCGCCGGTCCGCCATCTCCCCACCCGTCATTCCGGAGCGCGCCACCGGGTCGCGCTTTGCGCGGTCCCGTCGCATCGCCCCGGAATGGCGACTGGGTTGGTTGGCGATCTGGCTTTTAGGCCAATAATATCAGAAGCTGGCTGGATGATTTCCGATTTGCGTCCATCGCCGGCCCTCGCCTCTCCCCGCTTGCGGGGAGAGGCCGACGCGCGCAACGCGCGGCGGGTGAGGGGGGCTCTCCGCGAGGACGGTGACAGAGGGATTCGCGGAGACTCCCCCTCACCCGGAATCCGCGCTACGCGCGCATTCCGGCCTCTCCCCGCAAGCGGGGAGAGGCGAAGCCGGAGCAAGCCGTGAAAGCCATCCGCTACATCTACGTCGTCGTGATGGATGCGTTCTACACGTTCCTGGCCGATGACGGCTGGGCGATCGCGAGCCACATTGCGCTGTCGACGCTGATGGCGCTGTTCCCGTTCCTGATCGTGCTGACCTCGCTCGCCGGCTTCTTCGGTTCCAAGGAGCTCGCCGACCAGGCCGCCAGCCTGATGCTCGAGGTCTGGCCCAAGCAGGTCGCCGACAGCCTTTCCGGCGAGATCCACGACGTGCTGACCACGACCCGCACCGGCGTGCTGACCATCGGCGCGGCGCTGTCGGTCTATTTCGCCTCGAACGGCGTCGAGGCGCTCCGCGTCGCGCTCAACCGCGCCTATGCGGTGGTGGAGATGCGGCGCTGGTACTGGCTGCGGCTGGAATCGATCGGCTATACGCTGGTTGCGGCCTTCACCGCGCTTGCCATGGCGTTCCTGATCGTGCTCGGCCCGCTCATCATCGAGGCGACGCGGCGCCACATCCCGCTGTTCGTCGAGTCTAACGAGAGCATCCTCACCTGGCTGCGCTACGGCATCACCATCGGCGCGCTGGTGGTGGCGCTGATCATCCTGCATGCGTGGGTGCCGGCGGGGCGGCGCAGCTTCCTGCAGATCCTGCCCGGCATCGTCTTCACCGTGGTGGCGTCGCTGATCTCGGGCATCGTGTTCGGGCAATATCTGGCGCGCTTCGCCAACAATTACGTGACGATGTATGCGGGGCTGGCCTCGGTGATCATCGCGCTGGTGTTTCTGTATTTCATCGCCGCGATCTTCGTCTACGGCGGCGAGCTCAACGCCGCGATCATCAAGTCGCGACTTCCTCACGGCGTGTCGCTACAAGCAGCGCAGTCGCTAAAGCACGCGGAGACACGGGCTTGACCAGGAAGGCGTCGGCGCCCGCCTCGCGCGAGGCCGCCTCGTCCTCGCCGCGCCCGGACACGCCGATGATGGGGATTCGAGCGAGCGGCGCCGGCATGGTGCGGATCCGCCGGATGGCCTCGACGCCGTCGATGCCCGGCAGCACCATGTCCATCAGCACCGCGTCGAAGGCCCCCTGCGCGAGCCGGTTCACCGCATCCTCGCCGCGTCCGATGAACTCGGCATGATGGCCGAGCTCGGTCAAAATGGTGTTGAGCACGACGCGGCCGAACGGATTGTCCTCGACGCTGAGCACGCGCAGCGCGGCCGCCGCATCGGCCTCGGCCTCGCCCTTCGCCTTGCGGGACCTGGCCGGCCCCGCCGCGTCCAGCGACACCGTCAATGTGAAGGTGGCGCCGCCGCCGCGTCGCGGTGCGACCGAGATGTCGCCGCCCATCGCGCGCGCCAGCTGCTTCACCGAGGATAGTCCGAGCCCGGCGCCGCCGAAGCGCGAGGCGATGGTGACATTGGCCTGGGTGAAGGGGCGGAACAACCGCTTGATCTCGGCCATGGTCAGGCCGATGCCGCTGTCGGACACCGCGAAGGCGACGCCAACCCTGCCCTTCGTCTTGTCTCTTTTCCTGCCTTTGGCCGGACGCCAGGGCGCGACCACGAGCGCCACGCCGCCCTGGTCGGTGAACTTCACGGCATTGTCGATGAGGTTCTCGAGCGCGGCGCGCAGGCGGACGGGATCGCCGACCACCAGCCCCGGCAGCTTTTCGGAGAGCTCGACCTGGGCCTGGAGGCCCTTGGCCGCGGCGCGCCCAGCCAGCGAATCGCCGGAGCTGCGGGCCAGCGCCCGCAGGTCGAACAGGTCCTGCCGCAGCGCGCTGCCGCCCTTTCCGGCCCCCTTGCCGGTCCGGGCAGCGTCCACGAACAGGGTGGCGAGGCTCGCCAGATGCTCGGCGCCGGCCTTGATGGTGTCAGCCCAGCGCCGTTCCCGCTCCCCGAGATCCGAGGTCGCGAGCAGGTCGCTGATCGCAAGAATGCCGGTCAGGGGGGTGCGGACTTCATGGGCAAAGGCGGCAAGTGCCGCCTGGACCACGTCCGGCGTGACCGCCTTGGTGCTGCGCTTGCGCACCTTTCCGGCCGCCCCGGACCGCTTCCGAGGCAGTCGCCTGGACGTCCGCGTGGTGCGCGCTGCCCGCGTTTTCGCCGCCATAATTCCCCTTCGAAGTATCCCCTTCGAACCCCGGGCTGTCCGATAAGCATGGCACGGCGGAACACCCGGAGTCACGGCGGTGTTTGGCTAAACCCCAGAGAAACTTAACCTAATCCCACCAGACGGCGGATGCTGGCGGGCGATGCACCGGCGTCGCGCAACTCCCGCAGGCCGGTCGAGCTGCTCGATTTCGACAGCTTCCGCCCGGCTTCGTCCCGAATCAGCGCGTGGTGGCGGTAGGCGGGTTCCAGCAGGCCCAGCAGGGTTTGCAGCAGGCGGTGGACGGAGGTGGCGTGAAACAGGTCCTGGCCGCGCACCACCTCGCTGATCCCCTGGAGGGCGTCGTCGACGACCACGGACAAATGGTAGCTGGTCGGCGTCTCCTTGCGTGCCAGGATCACGTCTCCCCAGGCCTCGGGCCGTGCGGGAACCACGCCGCGCTCGCCGTCGGGCCCCTCGCCGAGCTCGTTCCAGCCCAGGCTGGCAACGCGCCGGCAGGCAGCCGCCATGTCGAGCCGGAGCGCATAGGGCGCGCCGGATGTGATCAACCGCGCCCGCTCGCCGGCGGGCAGTGACTTGGCGTCTCCGGTGTAAAGCGGCGCGCCGTCGGGATCGCGCGGCCACGGCCCATGGGCCTCGCGCGCGGCGACCAGCTTTGCGATCTCGGCGCGGCTTTCGAAGGCGGGATAGACGAAGCCGAGCGCAGAGAGCTTGTCCAGCGCGGCGCGGTAATCGGAAAGATGCTCCGACTGCCGCCGCACCGGTGTTTCCCAGGCAATGCCGAGCCAGGCGAGATCTTCGTAGATCGCCGTCTCATACTCAGGCCGGCAGCGCGTCGCGTCGATGTCCTCGATCCGCAGCAACAGGCGCCCGCCGGCCTCGCGCGCACGGTCGAAGTTGAGCAGCGCAGAATAGGCGTGGCCGAGATGCAGGAAGCCGTTCGGGCTCGGAGCAAATCGGAAAACGGGTGGCGACATATGGCAGGATCTCGTCATGGCCGGGCTTGACCCGGCCATCCATCTTCCATGACTCTGTTACGATCGGAAAGGGATGCGCCGGTCCCGCCTGCGCCGATGGTTTCGGCGGGCTTCTCGGTATTGGGCCGGCGTAGCTCTAGCAGAGACGGCAAGCCCGCGCATGACGAGTTAGGCCACAATGACCATCCACCTCGAAACCCAGTCCGATCTCGAAGAGGCCATCCAGGCGCTGGTGAAGCGCGATCCGCGGCTCAAGCCCGTGCTTGCGACTGCGGGCATGCCGGCCTTGCGGCGACGCGAACCGGGCTTCCCCGGGCTTGCGCATATCGTCTGCGGGCAGCAGCTCTCGACCGCGAGCGCCGCGGCGATCTGGGGACGGCTGTCGGACGCCTTCGATCCGTTCGATCATGAGGCGGTGGGCCGCGCGCGCACCGACCGGCTGGGACGGCTTGGCCTGTCCGCCGCCAAGATCAAGACGCTGAAACATCTTGCGCGCGAGATCACGGCGGAGCGGCTGAACCTCGACGTGCTCGCAGAGGAAGATGCCGACGCCGCGCATCACACGCTGATCTCGCTGCCCGGTATCGGGCCGTGGACGGCGGACGTCTATCTCCTGTTTTGCCTCGGCCATGGCGATGCCTGGCCGGCCGGCGACCTCGCGGTGCAGGAGGGAATCAAGATCGGCCTCGGCCTTCCGGCGCGGCCGACGGAGAAGCAGATGGCGCCGCTCGCCGAACCCTGGCGTCCGCTGCGCGGCGCGGCGGCGCATCTGTGGTGGAGCTATTACCGCGCGGTGAAGAAGCGTGAGGGCGTCATCGCCGGCGAGGCGAACGCCGTTTTAAACAATGTTGCTGTTGCAAAGCGCCTAGGCGTGAAAGAGAAGATGCCGGCACGGAAAAAGCCGGGACCTTCACCATGACATCGACCGACTTCGTCGTTGCGCGCAACGATCTCGAGCAGTGCAAGCTGATCGAGAGCGCCATTCCGGATGCAGCCGCGCTGCCGGCGGATGCGCTGCTGGTGAAGGTCGAGCGCTTCGCGTTCACCGCCAACAACATCACCTATGCCGTGATGGGCGACGAGCTGAAATACTGGCAGATCTTTCCTGCACCGCAGGGCTTCGGCAACATCCCGGTGTGGGGTTTTGGCGAGGTGATCGCCTCGAAACATCCGAACATCCCGGCAGGCGAGCGCCTGTTCGGCTACTTCCCGATGGCGACGCATCTGGTCATCGAGGCCACCGACGTCAGCAAGCGCGGCTTGCGCGACGGTGCTTCGCATCGGCAGGGCGTGGCGCCGGTCTACAATGCCTATGCGCGCGTCACCGGCGATCCCGCCTACGCCGGCCGGCAGGGCGACTACCAGGCGCTGCTGCGGCCGCTGTTCATGCTGTCGTTCCTGGTCGACGACTTCCTCGCCGAGAACGATGATTTTGGCGCGCGGACCGTGCTGCTGTCGAGCGCCTCGAGCAAGACCGCGTTCGGCCTTGCGCATCTGTTGCACACGCGCGGCCGCAAGGTGATCGGCCTGACCTCAGCCGGGAATACCGGCTTCGTGACGTCGCTCGGATGTTACGACGAGGTCGTCACCTATGACCGCGTGACGTCCTTGCCATCGAATGCGCCGGTCGCCTTCGTCGACATGGCCGGCAACAGCGCCCTGCGCGCCGGACTGCACCGGCATTTTGGCGACCAGATGAAATGCTCAGTGCGCGTCGGATTGACGCATCGCGCCACCGACGCCGACGAAGGAGCCCTGCCCGGCGCAAAACCGCGCTGGTTCTTCGCGCCGGACCATATTCGCAAGCGGGCGAAGGATTGGGGTCCAGGCGGCATCGAGCAGCGCTTTGGCGCGGCGTGGTCGGGCTTTGCGCCGCTGCTTGAGCGGAGCCTCGCCGTCGTCGAGAGCCGCGGGCCGGAGGCCGTGCGGCGAGTTTATCTCGACACGCTGACGGGGCGCATTCCGCCTGAGCAGGGCCACATGCTCTCGCTGCTCGGGTAAAGCGCTTTTGACATGGGCTGATCCAGTATAGCGTTCGACTTCTACTATTGGAGCATGATCTCTTCGGAAAACCGCTACACGCTTTGCGCTACGCGGCCCTCCGGGTCCGGATCATGCTCCAGAGGAAACGCCGCGAAGACGGCCACGAGGTCGCGAATGCTGGACAGGACGAAGGATATTTCCGTCGCTGCGCAGGCCTGGCTCGATGAATTCGCGGGCGCACTCGGCAAGCCGGAATCCGCCGCCGCGCTGGACCGCCTCTTCCTCGCCGAGAGCTTTTGGCGCGATGTGCTGGCGCTGAGCTGGAACTTGCAAACGCTGGCCGGCCGTAGCGCGATCGCTCAGGCGTTGGCCGCGCTCGCGTCCAGGGCTGCGCCGATCCATTTCGAGATCGCACCGAACCGTGCCGCACCGCGCTGGGTGACGCGCGCCGGCACCAGCAACATCGAAGCCATCTTCAACTTCGAAACCGCGCTCGGCCGCTGCAGCGGCATCCTGCGGCTCGTGCCTGATAATACCGACGGCGACCGGTTGAAGGCGTGGACGCTGCTGACCGCGCTCGACGAGCTCAAAGGTTTCGAGGAACAGCTCGGCACGTCACGACCACGCGGCCATGCCTATTCGCGCGATTTCCGCGGGCCGAACTGGCTCGACCAGCGCAACACCGCGCGCGACTATGCCGATCGCGACCCGGCCGTGCTGGTGGTCGGCGGCGGCCAGGCCGGGCTCGCCATCGCGGCACGGCTGAAGCAGTTGAAGGTCGATACCTTGATCATCGATCGCGAGACGCGGATCGGCGACAATTGGCGCAAGCGCTATCACGCGCTCACCCTGCACAACCAGGTGCAGGTCAATCACCTGCCCTACATGCCGTTCCCGCTGAACTGGCCAGTCTATATCCCCAAGGACAAGCTCGCCAACTGGTTCGAGGCTTACGTCGATGCCATGGAGCTGAACTTCTGGACCGGCACCGAATTCGGAGGTGGCTCTTACGACGAGGCGAACGGCCGCTGGACCGTCACGCTGCGCCGCGCCGACGGCAGCAAGCGCACCATGCATCCGCGCCATGTGGTGATGGCGACCGGCGTCAGCGGCATCGCCAATGTTCCTGACATTCCGACCCTCGCCAATTTCAAGGGCACGCTGGTGCATTCCAGCCGCTACGAGGACGGCGAGAACTGGGCAGGCAAGCGCGCCCTTGTCATCGGCACCGGCAACAGCGGCCACGACATCGCGCAGGACCTCCACTCCAGCGGCGCCGAGGTGACGCTGGTGCAGCGTTCGCCGACGCTGGTCACCAATATCGAGCCGTCGGCGCAGCTCGCTTACGCGACCTACAATGAGGGCACGCTCGAGGACAACGATCTGATCGCGACCTCGATGCCGACGCCGCTCGCGAAGAAGACCCATGTGATGCTGACGGAGCAGTCGAAGGAGCTCGACAAGGAACTGCTCGACGGCCTCTCCCGCGTCGGCTTCAAGCTCGACTTCGGCGAGGCCGGCACCGGCTGGCAGTTCAAATACCTCACCCGCGGCGGCGGTTATTACTTCAACGTCGGCTGCGCCAACCTCGTCGTCGAGGGCGCGATCAAGCTGAAGCAGTTTTCCGACATCGAGGGTTTTACCGCCGAAGGCGCGCGGATGAAGGACGGCACGACCATTCCGGCCGACCTGATCGTGCTCTCGACCGGCTACAAGCCGCAGGAATATCTGGTGCGAAAGCTGTTCGGCGATGGCGTCGCCGACCGCGTCGGGCCGGTCTGGGGATTCGGTGAAGGCTTCGAGCTGCGCAACATGTATGCGCGCACGAAGCAGCCCGGCCTGTGGTTCATCGCCGGCAGCCTCGCGCAGTGCCGCATCAACTCGAAATATCTCGCGCTCCAGATCAAGGCCCTCGAGGAAGGGATTTTGGGGCGTGAGGTGGCCCCGACTTGAGCCATTCGTCATTGCGAGCGCAGCGAAGCAATCCAGAGTCTTTCCGCAGAGACAGTCTGGATTGCTTCGCTACGCTCGCAATGACAGTGTGCGGATGATCGTGTGCGGCCAAGACGAACAAGAGGAGTATCCATGCCAGCCATTCTCGGCACCGGCGAGCACCGCTACCGCGTCGTCGAAAATTTCGCCAAGCTACCGGACGGCTGGCAGCTCACCGACGTCGCCTCCGTTGCGGTTGACAGCCGTGACCGCGTCTACGTCTTCAACCGCGGTGCCCATCCGATGGTGGTGCTGGATCGCGAGGGTAATTTCCTGCGCAGTTTTGGCGAGGGCCTGTTCTCGCGCGCGCATGGCCTGCACATCGATGCCGATGACAATCTCTACTGCACCGACGACGGCGACCACACCGTGCGCAAATGCACCACCGACGGCAAGGTGCTGCTGACGATCGGCATCCCGCAAAAGCCGGCGCCGTTCATGAGCGGCGAGCCGTTCCACCGCTGCACCCATACGGCGCTGTCGCCGAAGGGCGAGATCTACGTCTCCGACGGCTATGGCAATGCGCGCGTGCACAAGTTCACGCCCGACGGCAAGCTGATCAAGAGCTGGGGCGAGCCCGGCACCGATCCCGGCCAGTTCAACATCGTGCACAATATCGCGGCCGACGCCGATGGCTGGGTCTACGTTGCCGACCGCGAGAATCATCGCGTGCAGGTGTTCAATGGCGAGGGCAAATTCGAGACGCAGTGGAACAACCTGCACCGGCCCTGCGCGCTGTGCTGCTGCGGCGGCGGCAAGAACCCGACCTTCGTGATCGGCGAGCTGGGCCCCGGCCTCGACATCAACCGCAACGTGCCCAATCTCGGCCCGCGGCTGTCGATCGTGGACGCCAAGGGAAATCGCATCGCGCGGCTCGGCGGCGAAGCAGGTCCGGGCGTGGCCAGCGGCAAATTCCTGGCCCCCCACGGCATCGCGCTGGACTCGAAGGGCGACATCTATGTCGGCGAGGTCGGCGTCACCAACTGGGCGACGAGCTTCCCGGACGAGGAGATGCCGGCCGTCGTGCGCGCGACGCGGTGCTTGCAGAAGCTGGAACGGGTACGGGAGTGATCCAACGGCGCCGCCGCGAAGAGATGACGCGCTTTTGAAGTGCCGCTCCCTCCCCAGCGTCGTCCTGGCGAAAGCCAGGACCCACTACCCCAGGGAGTGGTTTGGTGAAGACAGGTTGCCGCGCGGTACTGGGACCCCGCATCACGGATGGATTCCGCGGTATGGGTCCTGGCTTTCGCCAGGACCACAGCGGAGAACGAGGCCGCGTCGTACGATATGTGTCGGCCTATGGAGACGCCCTCGCGCCACCCGGTCCGGCGCCTTGACCGTGAAGGCGGTTCCGCGGTTGCCCCGCATGGACCCCTCCCCGAATCGCGGCGTTTTTGCGCGTTTTGCCACCCCGCCGCCGCATTGCCTGCGCCTGAATAAGTCGCTCAACGGGCTTCACAATCCCGTCACGCTGCATGTAGTATGTCAATACATGCTGCTTCGCAGCGTACATGGAGGCCGGGAGCGTTACTTGAACGCACATGTCTCGCAAGGCAGTTGGCCGGTGTTGGTGCTGAATGCGGACTTCCGGCCGCTGAGTTACTACCCACTGTCTCTGTGGTCGTGGCAGGACGCGATCAAGGCGGTGTTCCTCGACCGCGTCAACATCGTCGCGCATTACGATCAGGCGGTCCGAAGTCCCACGCTGGAAATGCAGCTGCCGAGCGTGGTCTCGCTCAAATCCTTCGTCAAGCCGACCACCCACCCCGCCTTCACCCGTTTCAACGTCTTCCTCCGCGACCGCTTCAATTGCCAATATTGCGGCTCGCCCGAAGACCTCACCTTCGATCACATCATCCCGCGCAGCAAGGGCGGCCAGACCACCTGGGAAAACGTGGTCGCGGCGTGCTCGCCCTGTAACCTGCGCAAGGGCAACCTTACGCCAGCGCAAGCCAGGATGTTTCCGCGCCAGAGCGCCTTCGCGCCGACCGTGCACCAGCTCCACCGCAACGGCCGCATGTTCCCGCCGAACTATCTGCACGACAGCTGGCTGGACTATCTCTACTGGGATACCGAGCTGGATCCGTAGGACGGGCGAATACACTCACACCCCGATCGCATTCCTTGCCACCACGTCGCGATAGAACGCGGCACTCAGCTTCGGCACCCTCGCCTGCGTCTCGAAGTCGACCCGATACAGGCCGAAGCGTTTCCCGTAGCCGAAGATCCATTCAAAGTTGTCCATCAGGCTCCACAGGAAATAGCCGCGGATCGGCACCCCTTCCGTGACCGCGCGCTGCATCTGGGTCAGATAGTTGCGCAGGAACATGATGCGGTCGAGGTCGTAGACCTGGCCGTCGGCGGCGATCTTGTCCTCGGACGAGGTGCCGTTCTCGCTGATGTAGATGGTCTCGATGTTCCAGATCTTCGCGGCGAGGCGCGGCGCCCAGTAGATCACTTCGGGGCCGATCCGCAGCCATTCCGAATTCATGTGCGGGAACGAGGTGGGGAACGGCAGCACGTGGAAGCCGGGCGCGCGGTCGGAGGCGGTGACATAGAACTGCGGTGCGTAGATGTTGAGGCCGACGAAGTCGTTCGGCGTGCCGATGATCTTCAACTCCTCAGGCGTGAATTTCGGCGCGTTCGCGCCGGCATAGGCGAGGAAGCCGTCGGTATACTTGCCCTCCAGCACCACGCCGAGGAAGCCGGCGTTGAGCTCGCGCGTCGCAATCTCGGCGGCACGGATGTTTTCCGGCGTTGCGATCGCCGGCACGCAGGCCGCGATATTCTCGGCTGCGCCCACCCTTGTGCCGGCGCGCCCTGAGGCGCGGATCGCCTGCACGGCAAGCCCGTGCGCCAGCGCGACGTGATGGCGGACCTGGTTCAGCTGCGCCGCCGGCAGCTTGAGGCCGGGCGCGTCGATGCCCCAGCCGTAGCCGAAATTCACGAAGCGCCCGACCTCGTTCACGGTGAAGATGTTTTTTACGCGATCGGTCAGGCGTGCGGCGACGTACGCGGCGTAGTCGGCAAAGGCCTTCGAGGTGTCGCTCGACTGCCAGCCGCCGACGCGGTCCTGGAGCGCCTGCGGCAGGTCCCAGTGATAGAGCGTGGCGTAGGGCTCAATGCCGTTCGCGAGCAGCTCGTCGACCAGGCGACTGTAGAAATCGAGCCCCTTGGGATGGGGCCGACCCGCCCCATCGGGAAACACCCGCGGCCACGCGATCGAGAAGCGGTAGGCCTTGACGCCGAGCGCCTTGATCAGCGCGACGTCCTCCTTGTAGCGGTGATAATGCTCGTTGGCGCGGTCGCCCGTGGAGCCGTCCTCGATCTTGCCGGGCGTGTGGCTGAAAATGTCCCAGATCGATTTGCCGCGGCCGTCCTCGTTGACGGCGCCTTCGATCTGGTAGGACGAGGTCGCGGTGCCCCACAAGAAATCCTTCGGGAACGGCGCGCCGCGCCCGGCCGATGCTGGCGTTTCGCTCTCCGCAGCGCTGACGCCCGTCGCCGCTCCCAGCGCGGCAAGGCCGGCGAGCTTGGCAAGATGACGCCGCGAGAAATCCGCCGACATATCTATCTCCGCGCCTGCTCCATCTCGATCTGATAGGCGGAAACCCGGTCGATCTCGAATGCGACGGCCGGCGGTGATTCCGCATCGACGGGACCGACGCCGATAAAGAACTTCGATCCGATCGCGAGATTGACGATCATGTACATGGGATCGTCGAAGCCGATCGGCACCTTGATGTCGGACACCGGCTTGCGGTCGATGAAATAGACCAGGCGATCCTCCTCCCACAGCACACCGTAATTGTGGAATGTGCTCGAGGCGTCGCCGACCGCGAAGTCGAAGCCGCAGGACTGGATCTTCTGGGTCGACGGAATCCGCCAATGCGTCGTCATCACGAGATCGCCCGGCCGCTCACCCCGGCCTTCCAGCACGTCGACCTCCGGCGGCCAGCCGCCGTCGTCCGCCAGCATCCAGAACGCCGGCCACACCGCATGGCCGACCGGGAGCTTGGCGCGGATTTCGAAATAGCCATGCTTCTGCGCGAACGTGCCCTGCGTCGTCAGGATCCCGGAGATGTACTCGTTGTTGAACAGAACGGACTTCAATTCCGGCGGTGTACGGCTCGCGACGATCGAGAGCACGCCGTCCTTCACCTTGAACGGATCGAGCCCGAGCGGCGCCGCGGCGCGCCCCGAGTAGCGCGGATCGACATAGATCTGCTGCTCGCCATTGGCGCTGGTCTTGCGCTTGAAGTCGGAGCCGTCGCCGCCCCAGTAGCGCGCCTCCGGCCACGCCGCGCCGCCGGCATAGTGCGGCACCCAGCGTCCGCCCGACAGCGGATGCTCGTCAAAATCCTCGTTGAACGTCCGCCGCAGCGGCAGGAAGATCAGCGAGGCAGGATTGACCGTTTCGAGCTTGCGGCATTCGATCGTGGACGGATCGGTCGTCACCTGCAGCGACATGGTGCCGGGCGCGTCGTCGAGATCGTCCGGCACCGCGCCCAGCGCTGGCACGGCGGACAGACTGATTGCGACCAGAGCGCTCCTCGTCCAACGGCCGTTCATCGCTGCACATCGAAGGTATAAGGAAACGGACCGAGGCTAACGCGCCCGCATTGGAGCGAGCAAGAGCGGCCAGGCGGCCGCGGACGAATTTGGGGGCACCGCCCGCACGCGCGACCCATATTTTCGTGCACTTGCACAAACTGGACACCGCCATGGACCGCGGTCGGCTTGTGGCGCGGCCGATCGCCGGGGACGGAACCCGAGGCGCCCGGATCCGTTCAAGGTGGAGGCCGGCCGGATGTATCGCGACAGACGTATCCGGGCCCGTCACAGCACAAGGGGAGACGCGCCATGCCCACAGCCGAGAAGGATCACGTCTACAAGATCCTGGATCTGGTCGGATCATCCGAAACTTCGATCGAGGATGCGATCAAGAACGCGATCAGCCGCGCCGCCAAGACCATCCGCGAGATGAAATGGTTCGAGGTGGTGCAGACGCGCGGCCACATCGAGAACAACGCCGTGCGCCACTATCAGGTGACGCTGCGGGTCGGGTTTACACTGGAAGAGTGAGGCAGGGACGCCAGGCGAATCCGGCGTGAGGTCAGCGTGGTTAACAACCTCCGACGATAACCCGTCGAAACATCGAGGACTGGTTCCGGCCGAATACGGGATTCACACAATCAGCGCGGATGACGCAACAGCCCGTTAAGACCAAAGTGAGAGGTTTGCTCCGAAATGGAGCAAGCCTGATGAGTACGGGCCGCGACCTCGGAAAGACGCGTCTTCCGCTCTGGGCGGCGGGTTTCGTCATGCTGACCTGCTTCGCCATCCTGGGCTTGAGCGGCTGGCGCGAATGGGAATCGCGCAATGCCGAGCTCAGAACCGCCGAAATCGACGTGGCCAACCTCGCGCATTCGCTGGTCCAGCATGCCGACGACACGTTCGAGCTCGTCGATACTATCCTCGTCGGGCTGGTCCATCGGCTCGAGCTCGATGGAACGGGTCCGGACACGATCGCAAAACTCCAGACCTATCTGCCGACCCGCAAATCATCGGACCGCATCCGCGGCATCTTCGTCTATGACGAGACCGGCCGCTGGCTTGCCACGACCGAGCAGGTTGACTTCTCCAAATTCAACAACAGCGACCGCGAATATTTCCAGCGCCATCGCGACTCGCCGGATCCGGGCACGCTGATCGGACGACCCATCAAGAGCCGCGCCGGCGGACAGTGGATCATCACCGCGTCTCGCCGGATCAACCACCCCGACGGCAGCTTCGCCGGCGTTGCCCTGCTCACGATCGACGTCAGCTATTTCGTCAAGTTCTACGAGCGCTTCGACCTCGGTCCGCACAGCTCGGCGTCGCTGCTGAACAACGACGGCATCATGCTGGCGCGCAGCCGCGACGAGACCGGCGCCTTCGTCGGACGCGACCTGTCCAACGCGCCGCTGTTCAAGCAATGGAAAACCCGTCCGGCTGCGGCAGTCTACTATTTCAAGTCGCCGTTGGATGACGTGCAGCGGCTCAGCTACTACCAGCGCAGCAGCCGCTATCCCCTGATGGTGCTGGCGAGCAAGTCGCAGGACGACGTACTGGCCCCTTGGCGTCGCGCGGCGGTCGCACGCATGACCGTTGTCGTCGGCCTCGTCCTGCTGATCGCGGCGATCGGCTTCTACCTGGTCCGTCAGCTCTTGCAGCGGCAGCGCATGGCACAGGCTCTGATCGCCAAGGAAGCCCATTTCCGCCTGCTGGCCGAGCAATCCAGCGACATGGTGACCCGGATCGGACTGGACAACCGGCTGATCTACGTTTCTCCGTCATGCGCGCGCATCATCGGCTGGTCTTCCAACGAACTGCTGGGGACGTCGGCCGTGGCCGGGGTTCACGCGGAGGACATGGAACGGGTCGAGCAGGCCATTGCCGCGCTGAAGAACGGCGAGGCGGAGGAGGCAAGGTTCGTCTACCGTCAACGCCATCGCGACAAGGGCGAGATCTGGGCCGAGTCGGCCCTGCACGTGACCCGGGCGTCCGACAGCGGCGAGATCGACGGCGTCGTCGCGGTGGTGCGCGACATGACCGAGCAGAAGGACTTGCAGGACAAGCTCGCCTCGCTCGCGGCGACCGACGGCCTCACCGGGCTCGCCAACCGGCGCGCATTCGATGAGCGCCTCGCGGACGAATGGGCCCGCGCCCGCCGCGACGGCACCCCACTCTCGCTCCTGCTGATCGACGTCGATCATTTCAAGGCGTTCAACGACCATTACGGGCATTTGGCCGGCGACGGCTGCCTGCGCGCGCTGGGGCGGATCCTGTCCGCCCATCCCCGGCGGCCGGCCGACCTCGCGGCGCGCTACGGCGGCGAGGAGTTCGCCGTGCTGCTGCCGAACACCGATGCAGACGGCTGCGCCAGGGTCGGCGAGGAGATTCGCGGCGCGTTGCGCGACCTCGCCATGCTGCACGCGCAGAATCCGCCCTCGCGGCTCGTCACGGTGAGCGTGGGCGCCGCGACGGGGTTTCCATCCGAGACCACGACCGACTCCAGCGCGCTGGTCGCGGCCGCCGACCGCGCGCTCTATGCCGCAAAGGACAGCGGCCGCGACCGGCTGATCGTATCGGGACAGGTCGTGCCCTGGCCCGCGAAGAGCGCGTGACGCAATCGCCGATCTGCGAGGCGTAGCAAACGCTTGCCCTTGCCGGCGTAGCTGCGGATAACGTTCGAAAACTCGCCTTCGAAACGCGCCGCCGCCGACCAGGCAGC
Source organism: Bradyrhizobium sp. CCBAU 11361 (assembly GCF_028128935.1). Classification (NCBI taxonomy): domain Bacteria; kingdom Pseudomonadati; phylum Pseudomonadota; class Alphaproteobacteria; order Hyphomicrobiales; family Nitrobacteraceae; genus Bradyrhizobium; species Bradyrhizobium sp. CCBAU 11361. The sequence continues at coordinate 70,374 of NZ_LBJZ01000199.1, read as the reverse complement.
ATCGCGGCGATCGGCCCTTTCCCGGATTTGTCGCCCGCGTTCGGGCGGGATATGACTGCGATCACGGCCGGAGGTTCGGCCGATCCGAGAGTGCTGCTGTGCCTGATGGGATCAAGCTCGTCCTCTTCGACATGGACAATGTCCTCTGCAGCTACGACAGGGGACAGCGTGTCGCCTGTCTGGCAGAGCTCGCGGGATCGACCAGCGAGTGCGTCCACCAGGCGATCTGGGACAGCGGCTTCGAATCGCTCGGCGATTCCGGCGCTCTCGATGCCGCGGATTATCTGCGAGGCTTCGGCGAGCGCATGGGCTATCCGCTGTCGCTCGACGAGTGGGTGGAGGCGCGGCGCCGTTCAATGCAGGCCGATCGTGCGGTGCTGGAGATTGCCCGACGTCTGCGCGAAACCGTCGATATTGCCGTCCTGACCAACAACACCACGCTGGTCGCCGACCACATCGACACGCTGCTGCCGGACTTGCGGCCGCTGTTCGGCTCCCGGATCTACACCTCGGCCCAGTTCAAGACGGCAAAGCCGGACCCGCGCTGCTATCGCCTCTGCCTGACCGAGCTCGGCGTGATGCCGGAGACCGCGCTGTTCGTCGACGATCTCCCGGCCAATGTTGCCGGCGCGCGCGAGGCGGGCCTGTTCGCGCATCACCACACGTCGGTGCAGGCTTTCAGGCAGGCCCTTTCGGCGTACGACCTGCTTCAGGGCGAATGAATACGCGTCCTGCTTTGCCGGCGTCAGGCCAGATGGCACGCCACGAAATGGCCGCCCGCCCCCTCCTTCAGCTCCGGCGCGCTTTCCGCGCAGCGCGGCTGGGCGATCGGACAACGGGTGTGGAAGTGGCAGCCTGACGGCGGCTTCATCGGGCTCGGCACGTCGCCCTTGAGGCGGATGCGCTCACGCTTGAGCTTGGGATCGGGCACCGGCACCGCTGACAACAGCGCCCTGGTGTAGGGATGCTGCGGGTTGCGGTAGAGGTCGCTGGCCTTCGCCAGCTCGACGATGCGGCCGAGATACATCACCGCGACGCGGTCGGAGATGTGCTCGACCACCGAGAGGTCATGCGCGACGAAGAGATAAGTGAGGTTCAGCTCGGCCTGGAGATCTTCCAGCAGATTGATGACCTGGGCCTGGATCGACACGTCGAGCGCAGAGACCGGCTCGTCGCAGACGATCAGCTTCGGCTCGACCGCGAGCGCGCGCGCGATCACGATACGCTGGCGCTGGCCGCCGGAGAATTCGTGCGGGTAGCGGCGCATGTGCTCGGCCTTGAGCCCGACCTTGACCAGCAGGCTCGCAACGCGCTCCTCCCGCTCCTTGGCCGATGAGCCGAGCTTATGGATGATGAGCGCCTCGCCGAGAATCGCCCCCACCGTCATGCGCGGATTGAGCGAGGCAAACGGATCCTGGAACACGAGCTGCATGTTCCGCCGCATCGCGCGCAGATCGTTGCCACCGAGCTGGCGCACGTCCTGACCGTCGAACACGACCTCGCCGTCGGTCGGCTCGATCAGGCGCAGCACGCAGCGCCCCGTCGTCGACTTGCCGCAGCCGGATTCGCCCCCCCCCCCCCCCCCCCCCCCCCCCCCCCCCCCCCCCCCCCCCCCCCCCCCCCCCCCCCCCCCCCCCCCCCCCCCCCCCCCCCCCCCCCCCCCCCCCCCCCCCCCCCCCCCCCCCCCCCCCCCCCCCCCCCCCCCCCCCCCCCCCCCCCCCCCCCCCCCCCCCCCCCCCCCCCCCCCCCCCCCACCGAGAACGACACGCCGTCGACCGCATAGACGCTGGCGACCTGGCGCGACAGCAAGCCGCCAAAAACGGGGAAATGTTTCTTCAGACCGCTGACGCGGAGCAAGGGTTCGCTCATGGCGCGGCTCCCAACTGCGTATCCCCCAAGTGACAGGCCATGCGGTGCCCGGGCGAGACCTCGCGGAGCAGCGGCTCCTTCTCGGTGCAGACGCTCATGGCAAACTTGCAGCGCGGCGCGAAGCGGCAGCCGACCGGCGGATTGATCAGGATCGGCACCGAGCCGCCGATCGCCTCCAGCCGCGTCTTGTGCTCGCTGTCGAGGTCGATGCGCGGGATCGAGCGGATCAGCCCTTGGGTATAGGGATGGCGGGGATCGGCGAAGAGATCGTCGACGCTCGCCTCCTCCACCACCTTGCCGGCATACATCACGACGACGCGCTGCGCGGTCTCGGCGACGACGCCCATGGCATGGGTGATCAGCATCACCGCCATGCCGAAGCGCTCCTTCATGTCCTGCAAGAGGTCGAGGATCTGCGCCTGGATGGTGACGTCGAGCGCGGTGGTGGGCTCGTCGGCGATGATCAGCTTCGGCTTGCAGGCGAGCGCCATCGCGATCATCACGCGCTGGCGCATGCCGCCGGAGAACTGGTGCGGATAGTTGTGCACGCGGCCCTCGGCGTTGGGGATCTGCACCAGCTTCAGCATCTCGATGGTGCGCTCGAGCGCCTGCTTCTTGGTCACGGCTTCATGACGGCGCAGGCTTTCGGCGATCTGCTCGCCAACGGTGAGCACCGGGTTGAGCGATGTCATCGGCTCCTGGAAGATGAAGCCGATTTCCTTGGCGCGGATCTCATCGAGCTGATTGCTCGTCAGCGGCACGAGATCGCGCCCCTCGAAGATGATCTGGCCGGCCGCGATGCGCCCGGGCGGCATCGCGATCAGCTTCAGGATCGACATCGCCGTCACGGTCTTGCCGCAGCCGGACTCGCCGACGACGCAGAGCGTCTCGCCGCGGTTGATGGAGATGTCGACGCCGTCGACGGCCTGCAAGATGCCGTCGTCGGTGGAGAAATGGGTTTTCAGGCCCTTGATCTCGAGCAGCGGCGCCATCAGATCACCCGTCGCGCATCGAGCGCGTCACGCAGGCCGTCGCCGATGAAGTTGATGGCGACCACCGCGATGAAGATCGCGCCACCCGGAAACAGCGCCCAGTGCGGGCCGATGTCGAGGAAGTCCTTGGCGTCGTACAACAGCCGCCCCCAGGTCGGAGTGTCCGGCGGGAAGCCGAGGCCGAGGAACGACAGCGTCGATTCCGCGATGATGGCGGCGGCGACGTCGATGGTGCCGGCGATGATCACCGGACCGAGCGCATTGGGCAGGATGTGGCGCACCACCTGCCGGACCGGGCTGGCGCCGAGCGCGCGCGCGGCCTCGACGAACTCCTTTTCGCGGATCGACAGGAACTGTGCGCGCACGAGGCGGGCGACCGGCATCCAGCGCAGGCCCCCGATCACGAGCACGATCAGGATGAAGATGCCGCCCTCGGGGCCGAACGCGGCCTTGAGCCCGTCGCGGAACAGATAGATCAGCAGCAGCAGCAGCGGCAACTGCGGCAGCGACAGGAAGAGATCGGTGAGCCACATCAGCCCGTGACCGAGCGCACCGCGCGACATGCCGGCAAGCGCACCGATCAGCGTGCCGACGAACACCGAGACCAGCATCGCGGCAAGGCCGACAGCGAGCGAGATGCGCCCGCCGTAGATCATGCGGGCGAGGATGTCCTGCCCGAGATCGTCGGTGCCGAAGGGATGGGCGAGCGAGGGCCCCTGCATGCCCGCCACGATGTCGATGTCGTCGATCTTGACCCGCCAGACGAAGGGGCCGGCGACCACCGCCAGCACCAGAATGAGGAGCAGGAACGCACTGACCACGGCAAGCTTGTGGCGGCTATAGCGCCGCCACGTCTCGCGCCAGGGCGAGTAGACGCGCCGCTCAGCGGAGGGAGATGCGAGGGTCAAGCCAGCCATACAGGACGTCCGCGATGAGATTGAACAGGACCACAAGGCACGCGAAGACGAAGGTGACGGCCATCACCACCGGCGTGTCGTTGGAAAGGATGGAGGAGATCAGCAGCGAGCCGATGCCGGGGATGCGGAAGATCTGCTCGGTGACGATGGCGCCACCGAACACCGCCGGCATCTGGAGCGCGATCAGCGTGACGACCGGGATCATCGCATTGCGCATCACATGCTTGACGATGACCTTGGCCTGCCCGAGCCCCTTGGCGCGCGCCGTGGTGACGTAGTCGAGCCGGATCACGTCCAGCATCGCCGAGCGCACGAAGCGCGTCATCGAGGCCGCCTGGAACAGGCCGAGCACCGCCACCGGCATGATCGCCTGCCGGATCATCTCCAGCACCCAGCGGATGCCGGTGGCCTTGATGTCGCTGGAATAGACGAAGGGCAGCCAGTCCAGCGTGACCGAGAAGATCAGGATGAACAGGATGCCGGTGAAGAAGGTGGGCAGCGAGAAACCGACGAAGGCCAGTACGTTGGCGATCTGGTCAAACAGTGAATACGGCTTGGTCGCCGCGTAGACGCCGACCGGAATCGCGATCAGGAGCGCCAGGATCTGCGCCGAGCCGATCACATAGAGCGTCGCCGGCAGGCGCTGGAGGATGAGCGCATCGACGTCCATCCGGCTGACGAAGGAAAAACCCCAATCGCCATGCGCCATGGCGGAGAGCCAGTGCAGGTAGCGCAGATAGATCGGATCGTCGAGGCCGAACTTCGCCCGAAGCGCGGCAGCGACTTCGGGCGGTACGTTCGGATTGGTCGCCAGTTCCGAGAAGGGATCGCCGGGGGCGAGCGCCAGCACGACGAACAGCACGAGCGAAATGCCGAGCAGGCTCGGAATGGCGATCAGCAGGCGACGCAGGACATATTGACTCATAGGGAAAGACCCCGCCTAGACCTGCGCGATCATGCCTCCCGGTACCAGTCGAACAGGTTGTCGGTCTCGTTCGCCCAGCCGCTGATCACGCAAACCAGGTTGTTGGCAGCGGCCTCCACCTTGAGGCGATGCTGCACCGGGATGAACACGGTGTCGCCGATCAGGATGTCGTTGGCCTTGATGTAGAACGCCGCACGCTTGACCGGATCCATCTCGCCTTCCGCGGCCAGGATCGCGGCATCATACTCCTTGTTCACGTAGCGCGGGAAATTCTGTCCCTGCCACTTGTTCTCCTTGGTCGCCACGTTCGCCGACATATAGCGCCGCATGTGCTGGGACGGATCCGGCTGGCTCATCGGGATCTGGAACATCTCCATGTCGGCATAGAACTTCGGATAGATGTCGGGATTGCCGGCGTCGGAGGAGAAGAACACCGAGGCGACGACCGATTTCAGTTCGACGTCGATGCCCGCCTTCTGGCAGGCCTGCTTGACGATGGCCTGGGTCTTCTGGCGCGGGCCGTTGATCGAGGTCTGGTACAGAAGCTTCAGCTTCTTGCCGTCCTTCTCGCGGATGCCGTCCGCACCCGGTTTCCAGCCGGCGTCATCCAGCATCTTCGACGCCTTCTCGATGCTGAATTCCCAGCTGGTGTTCTTGGAGACGAACTTTTCGGGGCCGTTGAGGAAGTTCGCCGTGGTGCGCCCTGCGCGGCCGTAGATCACCTTCTTCACCGCTTCACGATCGACCAGCAGCGCCAGCGCCTTGCGCACGGCGGGATCGGAGAACAGCGGGTGCTTCGTCTTCATCGAAGAGCGCTCGCCATCGACCTCGGTGTTCGGGTCGGTGAAGTTCAGCGCGATGAACTCGGTATCTCCGCCCACGGCGTAGATGGCCTTGCCCTTGCCGCCCTTCTCCAGGCGCAGCAGCACGTCGTCTTCCACCTGGATGTTATAGCCGAAATCGTATTCGCCGGTCTGGATCACCGCGCGCGCCGCCGAGACGGCATCGCCGCCGCCCTTCATTTCGAGCGTGTCGAAATACGGGCGGTTCGGCATGTGATAGTCGGGATTGAGCTCGCCACGGACGATATCGCCCGGCTTGAACTCGAGGAACTTGTACGGGCCGGTGCCGACCGGCGAGAGGTTGTTCGGCGCCTCGCGGGACTTGGCGCCCTTGTAATCCGCGAACAGATGCTTGGGGATGATGGAGTTCGGCGCCCCGACGAAAGCGTCGGCCCAGAACGGCGTCGGCTTGTTGAAGACGATGCGGACGGTGAGGTCATCCACCTTCTCGACGACGATGTCGCGATAGGTCGCAATCGTGACCGCGGAGGTCGCGGGATCCTTGGCATATTCCCAGTTGAACACGACGTCGTCGGCGGTGAACGGCTTGCCGTCATGCCATTTGACGCCGGGCTTGAGCTTCCAGGTCACCGACTTGCCGTCGGCGGCGAGGCCGCCGTTCTGGATCGACGGGATTTCCGCGGCCAGAACCAGCTTCATGTTGCCGTCCGGATCCCAACAGGCAAGCGGCTCGTAGAACAGGCGCGAACCGTCCTGGTCCTTGGTGCCGGTGGCGAAATGCGGATTGAGCAGGGTCGGCCCCTGCCACCACAACAGCTTCAGCGCACCGCCGCCGCCGCGCTTGGTCGGCTTGTAGGTCGAAACGCCTTCCGCCATGGCGACGCCGCCCAGCGCGAGGATCTGGTTGGCCAGCGGGGCTGTCAGACCGACAGCGGCGAGACGCTGGATGAAGGCACGGCGATCCATCCGTCCGTCCTTCACTTGGCCGATCATCGAACGCAGTTCTTTATCCAGCATGGTTTGTCCCCCGTCTGGTTCCCGAATGGATGCAGGCGGCCGCGATGCGACCGCCGGGTTTTGTCTGGCCGTAGATGGCACACTGAATAGGCCGCCCGTCAACTGCGACCGTGTGTATGCAAACAGTGTTCTGGCTGTCCGTTGGGCAAAACTGCGTTCCGCAGCCCAAGCGCTCGGCAATCCGGCGTCAAAACACGCCGAAATCCACGTTGCACTGCGGAAAATTTGTTCGCCGGATCAGACGAAGTATCGAGACGAAATTCTACACCACGGACATATTCAGCGGTGGCGCGACGTGGTCCGGCAGCGGACAGACATAAGGTGTCTTGGCTGTCCGCCTCGCAAGGTCGGCTTTCGCGGCCTTGATCAGCTCCGGTTCCGTGAGCGCGTTGATGCCGATACCCGCCATCGCCTTGGCCGCCTGCACCATGGCCTTGTGGGCATGCGGGCTCTTGCCCTGCGCCACCACCTGCCAGGTGTGGAACGGCGTACCAATTGCAACCGTTGGTGCGTGAACCTGCACCGTCGGCACCACCCAGCTCACATCGCCGACGTCGGTCGAGCCGACCAGCGGGTTGCGCTTGGCATCGAGCGGCACCAGGAAGTCGGCCAGCGGCCGATCGGTCGGCTCCATCCCGATCGCGTAGTAGACCGAGGCGATGTCCTTGTCGCTCAGCGTCGATCGGATCTGGGTGGCAAACCCCTTGTCCGCGTCGTCGAAATGCGGCGGTCCGAGCTCTTCCATGACCCGATGCAGCGCCTGCTCCAGCGGCGTATTCGGCAGGATGTTGGAGACCGCGGAGATGATCTTCATCTCGACCTTGGTCTCGGTCATCAGCGCCGCGCCGTCCGCGATCTTGCTGACGCGTCCGACCAGCTCGTTCATGCCGGGCAGATCGCGGGCGCGGATGGAGTAGCGCACGCGCGCATGCGCCTGCACCACGTTGGGCGCAATGCCGCCCGTGTCGAGCAGCGCGTAATGCACCCGCGCGTCGCTCGGCATGTGCTCGCGCATGTAGTTCACGCCGACATTCATCAGCTCCACCGCATCGAGCGCGGAACGGCCGAGATGCGGCGAGGCCGCGGCGTGCGAGGTGCGGCCGGTGAAGATGAAGTCGGCCCGCGTATTGGCGAGCGACGGCGTCACCGCCACTTCCCAGAAGCTGTGCGGATGCCAGGTGATGGCGATGTCGGTGTCTTCGAACGCACCGGAGCGCACCATGAACGCCTTTGCCGCGCCGCCTTCTTCTGCCGGACAGCCGTAGTAGCGCACGCGGCCCGGCACCTTGTTCTCGGCGAGCCAGTCCTTCACCGCGGTCGCCGCCAGCAGCGCCGCGGAACCGAGCAGATTGTGACCGCAGCCATGGCCGTGGCCGCCGGTCTCGACGGGACGGTGTTCCGCAACGCCTGCCTCCTGGCTGAGGCCCGGCAGCGCGTCATATTCCCCCATGAAGGCGATGACCGGTCCGCCCTCGCCCCATTCGCCGATCAGCGCGGTCGGGATGCCGGCGACGTTCTCGGTGATACGGAAGCCCTGATGGCGCAACTCGGCGAGATGCTCGGCGGCGGACCGCGCCTCGGTGTAACAAACCTCCGGCATGCCCCAGACCTTGTCGCTGAGGTCGATGAAACGCGTCTTGATCGTGTCGACGCCACGCCAGATGTCGCTGCGGTTATCCATGCTTCGGTCCGTGATCTCTTGGTCAAACGAAGCGGCAATCGTTAGCAGCTTCAATGCACGGCGCCTAGCACCTCGCCGGACAGCAGCCATGCGGCGGATGCCGGATCGAAGGGCCGCCGGACCGCCGACCGCGCGCGAAACGATCCCGCGACTTTCGAAGATTTCACGCCGCGTTCTGCAGAATAGTTGAGGAACGAGGCTTTCAAGACGGCCTTGTCCAGCCTAAATTATGCGGGCTTCGCGCGTCGTCCCGCCGGCCACGGCGGAGCGATGCACTAGCCAGGAGAACTCCATGCCCGCCCTGACCGAATGGAGAGTGCCGCCGGCCAATCAGCCGCGTGCGAGCGATTACGGTTTCGATCTCGACCGCGCGCTCGCGTCCGTCGTCGGCCTGCACGCCATCATCCCGCCCGACGCGTTCAGCGCCGAGACGCTGGGCACCGAGCGCGCCGGCAACGGCGTCGTGATCGACGACGGGCTGGTGCTGACCATCGGTTATCTCATCACCGAGGCGGAATCGGTGTGGCTGCACCTCGCCGACGGGCGCGTCGTCGAAGGACATGCCCTGGGTTTCGATTCCGTCACCGGCTTCGGTCTCGTGCAGGCGCTGGGTGAGCTCGACGTCGAACCCTTGCCGCTCGGCGACTCGGCGCAGACCCGCGTCGGCGACCGCGTCGTGGTCGGCGGCGCCGGCGGCCGCACGCGATCGGTTGCGAGCCAGATCGTGGCCAAGCAGGAATTCGCCGGCTACTGGGAATATCTGCTGGACGAGGCTGTCTTCACCTATCCCGCGCACCCGAACTGGGGCGGCACCGGCCTGCTCAACGAGCGCGGCGAGTTGATCGGCATCGGCTCGCTTCAGCTCGAGCGCGAACGCGACGGCAAGGCCGAGCACGTCAACATGATCGTGCCGATCGACCTGTTGAAGCCGATCCTGGAGGATCTGCGCAAGTTCGGCCGCGTCAACAAGCCGTCGCGGCCCTGGCTCGGACTCTATTCGACCGAGATCGACAACCGCGTGGTGGTGATCGGAATCTCCGCCAATGGTCCGGCCGCTCACGCCGAGCTCAAGACCGGCGACGTCATCCTCGCCGTGGACGGCGAGAAGATCACGAGCCAGACCGCCTTCTACAAGAAGATGTGGGCGCTCGGCGCCGCCGGCGTCGACGTGCCGCTCACCGTGCATCATGAAGGCGTCACCTTCGACGTCACGGTGACCTCGACCGACCGCTTCAAGCTGTTGAAGGCGCCGAAGCTGCACTGACCGGCCGAACTGAAGCAAGGAAGCGGCGATGACCGAGGCCGTCGTTGACGACATCGTGGCCGTACTGCCGCCGCTGCTCGATGCGCTGGAGGCGCTCGGCTTCTTCGCCCGCCACCTGCATCCGCCGGCCTTCGCCTCCGTGATGAATGCGATCGGTGCGCCGGACGACGCGCTGCAAGCGGCGCGCGCCGCGATCGGCACCTGGCCTGAACAGTTCGCCGGCTTGCGCAACCGGCTCGATGGTGCCTGCAACGAAACACTCGCCGCCTTTGCCGGCATTCGCGAGGTCGAGCGCGGCAACGGCGATCTCGTCGCCCTCTTCCGCGCACTGCGCCACGCGCCGCGCGCGCTGGAAGCGCTTTATCCGCTTGCGGTGCAGTTTCCGCCGGTCAGCAGCTTCTTCCTCAACGCCGCGAGGCGCGAGGACGAGAACCTGCTGGCACGGCTCGCGGCCGGCGCGGGCGAGCACACCGGCATCTTCCACGATCACAACGAGCCCGGCAGCCGCGGCGGCTTCTCGGTCTATGTCCCCGAATATTACACGCCCGATCGCGCCATGCCGCTGGTGATGGCGCTGCATGGCGGCAGCGGCAATGGCCGTGGCTTCCTGTGGAGCTGGTTACGCGATGCCCGCAGCCTGGGTGCGATCCTAGTGGCGCCGACGGCGACCGGTCAAACCTGGGCGCTGATGGGCGATGACACCGATACGCCCAACCTCATGCGCATCCTCGAGACCGTGCGCAGCCGCTGGACCATCGACGGCTCGCGCATGCTGCTGACCGGCATGAGCGACGGAGGCACTTTCTGCTACGTCAGCGGGCTCGATGGCGCCTCGCCCTTTACGCATCTCGCGCCGGTGTCGGCGACCTTCCACCCGCTGATGGCGGAGATGGCGGATGCTGCGCGCCTGCAGCGCCTGCCGATCTTCATCACCCACGGCAAGCTCGACTGGATGTTTCCTGTGCAGACCGCGCGACAGACGCAAGCGGCGCTCTCCGCTGCCGGCGCCGACGTCACTTATCGCGAGATCGACGATCTCAGCCACACCTATCCGCGCGAGATCAATGCGGATCTGCTGGCGTGGCTGAACGGAGAATGAACAACCTCTCCTTAGATGCGCCGCATGGCCGCGGAACCATCGCGCCGTGCCGACGTTATCGGCGCGACACCGGAGGTTCGCTATGAAGACTTTTTTCGGAATGATTTTGGGCGCGCTGCTTCTTGCGGGCGGCGTCTATGTCTATGATTCCATGCAGACCTCATCCGTCGCCAATGGCGAGGTCGCGACCACCAACCGCACCATCGTGAACTGGGATGTCGCCAAGGCCGACTGGGATGCTCTGCGCGATCGCGCGCACAAGGACTGGGTCCGCATCTCGTCGAAGTAACGTTGCTGACATCATGAACAAGGCGCCGTCGCGGTCTGCGGCGGCGCCTTTGTGTTGGCCGTGTCAGTTGCGGCGAGCGCCTTAGTTCATCTTGGCCTTGCGCGCGTCGGCGATGACCTGCTCGAACTCGGTCATGCTGAGCGCGCCGGGCACGCGGTACTTGCCGACGATGAACGACGGGGTGCCGCGGAAGCCGAAGGCTTCGGCCTGCTCGTTGTTGCGCTTGAGGATGGCGTCGATGTCCTTGGCATGGTCGGTGAGATCGCGCTTCAACCGGTCCATGTCGACGCCGGCAGCCGCCAGAAGCTCATTGATGCGCGGCTCGGTCAGGCGGGAGCTGACGCCCATCATGGCGTCATGGGCCTGGTGGTACTTGTCCTGGAATTTCGCCGCGAGCGCGATCCGCGCCGCCGTGACCGACACCGGCCCGAGGACCGGCCAGTCCTTCATCACCAGCCTCACCTTGCCGTCGTCCTGGACGACCTGGCGCAGCTCGGGCTCGAGCTTGCGGCAATAGGGGCAATTGTAGTCGGACCATTCGACGATGGTGATATTGCCGTCGGGATTGCCGGCGACGGGCGTGTCCGGATCGCGCAGCACCTTGGTTTCGGTCAGCACCTCGTCATCGGCGGCGGCGGCCCGTGCCGAGGTGATGCCGCCCGCTGCGAGCGCGCCCGCCCCGATCAGCGTGAGCGCCGCACGCCGCGTCGGTACCAAGAGGCCCTTATTCCTGAATCCAGTCATATCTCGTCCCGTTTCGGTCCCATCCCCGCAAATACGGTTGGAGACCGGGAAGTGTTACGCTTCATATAGAGCGTCGCGGCGGCGATGTCATCGCACCAGCAGCGTGACCGCCAGCGGGACCAGGAACGAGGTCACCAAAGCGTTCAGGCTCATGGCGATGCCGGAAAAGACGCCGGCGATCTCATCCACCTGGAACGCGCGCGCGGTGCCAATGCCGTGCGCGGCGAGGCCGGCGGCAAATCCGCGCGCGCGGAAATCGGTGACGCCGGTGCGGTTCATCAGCGGCGTCACGATGATCGCGCCCATGATGCCGGTGAGGATCACCGCGACGGCCGCCAGCGAGGGATCGGCGTGCAGGGATTCGGCGATGCCCATGGCAACGCCGGCCGTCACCGATTTCGGCGCCAGCGACAGCACGACGTCGCGCGGCAGCCCGGCGAGCTCGGCCAGCAGCACGACCGACACCACCGCCGTGACCGAGCCGGCCACGAGCGCCACCAGCATCGGCACGATGGACGACACCACGCGCCTGCGGTTCTCGTAGAGCGGCACGGCGAGCGCGACGGTGGCGGGCCCCAGCAGGAAATGCACGAACTGCGCGCCGGCAAAATAGGTGGTGTAGGAGGTGCCGGTGACGAGCAGGAACGCACCGATGATCCACATCGCATGCAGCACGGGATTGGCGAGCGGATGACGCCGGCTCGCCAGCGACACCGCATCCGTGCTCGCATAGACCAGCAGGGTCACGGTCAGCCACAGCAGCGGGGACTGCGAGAGATAGACCCAGAGCGAGAACGGGTTGTCCTTCATCGCGCGTCCTGTTGCCTCAGGAGGCGGCTGACGAGGCGGAAGGTCAGCACCGTCGCAAGCAGCGTGACGACCACCGAGAGCGCGAGCACGAGAATGATGGCGACGCCGTGGGATGCGAGCAGATCGAGCTTCTGCACGACGCCGACACCGGCCGGCACGAACAGAAGCGACAGATGGGCCAGCAATCCTTTGCTGGCAGCCTCCACGCCGCCGTTGCGCAACGGCCCGCACGCAAGCAGCGCAAAGCGGTCGCGTGCAAGCAGCAGGATCAACAGCAACAGCAGGCCGAGCACGGGTCCCGGCAATGGCAGGCCGAGGCCGCGCACGACGGCTTCGCCGATCAACTGGCAGAGCAGGATGAGGCCGAGACTTGCGAGCATGACAAGCGCATCAAGAGATGCGCCGGCAGGCTTGTCAATCGCCGCTATGCACGGGGCGCACGCACTTCGGGCGAAGCCGCAACGCGGGGCAGCATCGCCATCAACGTTCCGGTCATGGTGGCGATCAGCGTGGTCTTGCCTTCGTGCTCGGCAAAGGCCCTGGCCTCGCAGAAGGTCAGCGTGCGGCCGGGCTTGACCACCTCGGCCTTGAAGACGAAGCGCGCGCCGCGCGCGGGCGCGAGCAGCGTGGTCTTGAACTCGACGGTGAGGATATCGGCCTTGTCAGGCATCAGGGTGAAGGCGGCAACGCCGCAGGCATTGTCGAGCCCGGCCGTGATGATGCCGGCGTGGACAAATCCGTTCTGCTGCGTGAATTTGGACGAGTGCAGCATCGCCAGCTCGGCCTCGCCCGGCGCAAGGCGGACGATCGTGACGCCAAGCGTGCGCATCGCCGGCTGACCGTCGAACATGGCAATGGCCGCGGCGCGATAGCCCGGGTTCTTCGGCTCGAACGCGGTCATGGCTCAAGCCTCGGCCGGTTCGGTGAGATATCTAAGAGCGACCTCGCGGATCGCATCCTCGAACGGCGCTGATTTGCGCTTGCTTCGGTCCATATGCACGCCGGTAATCTCGCAGAAAGCGGCGATCTCGCCGGTCTCGGCATTGATCATGTCGTGCCGGAAGCGGATCGATCTGTCGCGGACGTCGAGCAGATGGCTGCGGATCTCGACGATGTCGCCGGCGAGCAGCTCGCGCTTGTAGCTGATGTTCTGCTGCACGGCGGCCATGCCGCGGCCGGAGGAGCGCAAATAACTCGGCGTCAGTCCGAGGCGGGCGAACAGATTCCAGTTGGCCTCATCGAATTTGCCGACATACCACATGATGTTCATGTGGCCGACATGATCGCACTGCCATGGATAGACCGTGCCGCGATAGGTCGCCTCCCGCTCCATCGCCATTCCCTGCCCTGTTTGTTGATCTTGATACGGTAGCGTATCAGGCGTCAGACGCGTTAGCAATACGGCACCGTATCAAGAACCGGTGAGGCTTCCTTCATGAGCGACGGCAAGGGCGATGTCTGGGTCGAGGCAGGGTTTACCGAGCTCGCCCGCTCGGGGGTCGAGGGCGTCAGGGTCGAGGTGCTCGCCAAGAATCTCGGCGTCACCAAGGGCGGCTTCTACCGCCGCTTCGCCGACCGCGCCGCACTGCTCGGGGCCATGCTGGAACGCTGGCGCGAGGGGCGCGCGGCGTCCATCGCACAGCAGACGAGCCTCGACGGGCAGGCGCCGCGCGAACGGCTGAGGGCGGTGATCCAGCTCTATTCCGAGCGGCTCAACCCGGAGGGCATGGCGATCGAGCTCGCGATCCGGCAATGGGCCCGTTCGGACGAGAACGCCGCGGCGGCGGTGGCGAGCGTGGATGCGGCGCGGCTCAAGCACGTCGCCGAGCTCTATCGCGCGACCGGCCTCGAGGCCGAGGAGGCCGAGGCGCAGGCCTTCCTGTTCTACTGCTTCATCTTCGGCCAGAGCCTGCTGTTCGTCGAGCGCGGTCCGCGCAAGCGATCGCAGCTGGTGGCGAAATCGGCAGAGAAACTATTGGACTGAGCGGAATGGCCGGAGCTTTGCCCCGGCCATCGCATCATGCCGAAGCCTCAGGCGGCGCCCTTCAGCTTCTTGTTGCATTCGCTGTAGTAGCCGCCACCCTTCTCGATCCACTTCATGCCGCCATTGCCGTTGGTGGTCTTGTTGGCATTGTACTGGTCGACGCAGGTGTGCAGGCGGGCCTTGCCGGCAGTTTCCTTGGCGTATTTCGGATCGATCGCGTTCGGATAGATCGCGGGACCGGCCGGCAATGTCGGCGCCGGAGCGGCAGCGGGGGCTGCCTCCTTCTTCGCCTGCTTCGGCGCGGCCGGAGCGGCGGGCGCAGCGGGAGCAGCCGCGGTCGGCGCAGCGGCAGGCGTCGCGTCGGCACCGCACTGGGCCTTGCGGAAGTCATTCCACTTCATGGTGCCGAGCGAGCCGTCCTTCTTGGCCGCCTGATATTTCGCGCTGCACTCCTGCGAGGTCAGCGCCTGCGCCGGTGCGGTGGCCACGAATGCCGCGACACCCGACGCCACAATGGCACACAACAATTTTGTCTGAATGGTCATCCCTTGGGTCTCCTCCTTGGTCTTCCCCGACGGAAGTTAAACGAGGATTGCTATCCTAGCGTGCCGGTCGCTTGCGACAAGGATACGATGGCTTTCGCCGCCAAAATATAGTGATCCCGTCGCTCGGCCCATTCATGTCGCGTTCAGCAACGCGAGCCGACGTTCCAGCCCTTCGCCATTTTCCCAGGAAGAGTGCAACATCATGACCCTCGCCTCCCGCCTCGCCGCCGTCGCCCTCGCCTCCCTGCTCGCCACCGGCACCGCCTTCGCGCAGACCGCCGCGCCGGCAGCCAAGACCACAACCGCCGCGCCCACGGACAAGAAGGCACCAAAGGAGCACTCGGCCGAGTCGCTCGAATGCTCCAAGCAGGCGGATGCCAAGGGGCTGCATGGCAAGGAGCGCAAGAAATTCCGCTCCGAATGCATCAAGACCGCCAAGGCCGGCACGGCCGCGCCGGCTGCCGCGGACAAGAAGTAAGTCAGTCACCCCCGGCTTCGGCGAGAGGCGCGCGCATTGCGGCATGACGAGCCTGCAATTGTGCGCCTCCCGCTGATTTGCGATAAGGCGGCGTGAAGCAAATCACCGCCTCCCTGCCGTTCGAATGGCCGAGCCGTGCCAAGATCCTGAGCACGGTGGAGACACTCGTCATCGGCACTGCGGGCGGCCTCGTGTTTCTCGTCGCCAATCTCCCCGGCGGGCTGATCTCGGGTTCGATGATCGCGGTCGGCATCGCCGCGATCGCCGGCCGGCAGCTGACGCTGCCGCCGATCCTGACCCAGACCGTACTGGTGCTGCTCGGCATCTCGCTGGGCTCGGTCGTCTCGCGCCACCTGATCCAGCAGGTCAGCGCCTATCCCCTGACTATCGGCCTGCTCGCACTCGCGACCTTCTGCTCGACCTTCGGCTCGAGCTATTACCTCCAGCGCGTTCATGGCTGGGATCGCACCTCGGCCTTTCTTGCCGGCAGCCCCGGCGCGCTGTCGCAGATCACGATTTTGGCGGTCGAGCGCGGCGCCGACCTGCCGGGCATCGCGGTGGTGCAGACCATGCGCGTCATCATCCTCACCGCCGCGCTGCCGATGGTGCTGGCGCTTGCGGGCGTGTCGTCTTCTGCTGCGCCGTCCCTGACGACGGCCATTGCCTCGCCGCTCGACCTCGTGGAGCTGGTTGCGGCCTCGCTGGCCGCGGCGCTCGTCCTGCGGCTGATCAAGTTTCCGGCGAGCTGGATGTTCGGCGCGATGATCGCCTCCAGCGTGCTGCATGGTGCCGGCTGGGTCGAGGGCGGCCTGCCGAACTGGGTGCGCGGCGTGGCGCTGATCGGCATCGGCGCCCTGATCGGCAGCCGTTTCGCGCGGATGCGGATCAAGACCCTCGCCGGCCACATCAACGCGGCGCTGGGATCGTTTACCGTGGCCATCGCCGTCTCCGCGATCTTCGTCGGCATCGTCGCCCTCACCACGCAGGTGAAGTTCTCGGACGTCGTCGTCGCCTTCGCGCCGGGCGCGATGGACGCCATGCTGGCCTTGGCCCTGACGCTGCACATCGACCCGATCTTCGTCGGCGCCCATCATCTGTCACGCTTCGTGTTCGTGACGATCGCGACGCCCGGCATCGTGCACCTGTTCGGCCGCACGCAGGACGACGTGGACGATTAAGCTTCAGCGCTTCGCCGTCCGCACAAATCCCCACGCCGCGATCGCGGCCATCAGCAGCGAGATCAGCACGTTGTAGCCGGCGAGCGAAAGGCCGAGGAAGCGCCACTGCACCTCGTCGCAGCGCACCACCTTCACGGTGTCGAGCTTCGACAGAAGGTCGGCGGCATTGCCGAGATTGACGACGGGGCCGGAGCAGTCCGTCGGTCCCTTCCAAAAACCCCATTCGACGCCGGAGTGGTAGGTGCCGAGCCCGGCATTGGCGAGCGTCGCGAGCGCGAGGATCGCAAGCCCCGCGAGCAGCAATGGCCGCGGCGCGCCGCTCCTCGCCGCAAGTGCGGTGAGCGCGCCGAGCGGGATCGCGAGGTAGTAGGCGTAACGCTGCTCCAGGCAGAGCGGACAGGGCACGATCTCCAGCACGAGCTGGAAGAACCAGGCGCCCGCGATCGTGGCTGCCGCAATCAGCGTGACGAGAAGGGAGGCGGCCAGCGCGGGGCTCGCCGCCGCCGGCTTGAACGCAGGTATTGCGGCACTCTGGGTCGTCACGGCAGCCTCTTCCGCTGGGTCGCTTTCCTTAGCCTCTAGCCCCAGCCCAAGCGGCTGTCGAGAACGGCCGGGATCACTTTGGCGCGGGTTGACCCTGCCCCGTCCATGGCTATAGTCCGCCGGCTTCGCGACGCCCGCACTGGGGCCGACCGAGGGCCCCTGTGGCGGAACTGGTAGACGCGCTCGACTCAAAATCGAGTTCCGCAAGGAGTGCTGGTTCGATTCCGGCCAGGGGCACCAACTAGGCTGTTCAAGCCCGTTCTAAAGCGTCCGCAACCGTCCGCGCAGTGTTCGGAAACCCTTGAAAAATAGGTACATCCGCGCACATCGGTGTTCGTCACCGTTTGTTCTCATCCGATCCCAGCCGTCCGATTTGTTGGTATTTTTGTTGGTATCGTGTTGGTATCGGGAGAACAAACGTTCACGGCGACTTTGGCTATTCCCAGCGAAGGAATTGAGCAGATGGCCCGCAAGAACGACGGCGCGTGCGCAAACCCCAAGCAGATCAGGACTGACGTCGACTGCCGCGCCGCCCGACCGAAATTCGACAACGGCGCGTGGAGCCCCGCCAAGATATCGGACGTGACCGGCGGCGGTCTCTATCTCTTCGTCACGCCGGACAAGAGCAGGCCCGGCAACGCTGCCTCCAGGCTCTGGCGGATGGCCTACCGCTTCCACAGCCGTCAGAAAACCTATTCCATCGGCCCTTACGGCAACGGCAAGGATGGCACGTTCTCGCTCGCCGACGCACGGCGCGAGCGCGACAAGGCCAAAGTCCTGCTCAAGGACGGCAAAGACCCAAGCACCGAGAAGCAGTTCGACAAGCACAGGCAGGCGGCCGCCCGGCCTTTCGGGCAATGGGCCGACGAGTGGCTTGCCAAGAAGAAGGTGGAGAAAGTCAAACGCGGCAGGATCGTCGCGGTGCGCGACCCCAAGACCATCGAGGTGCTTGAGCTCCGCGTCGGCTACGTCAAGGATCGCTTCGGCAAGCTGCGCAGGCAGGACATCAAGCGTCCGGACGTGCTCGCATTCATGCGTTCATACGAAGCCGAGGGAAAGCTCGAAACCCGCGATCGCGTGCGCAGTATCGGTGAGCAAATCTGCGACTATGCCGATGTCGAAGGCGACGGCTACAATCCATTTCGCAACCTGAATGGGCAGATGATTGCCAACATTTCGACGCCGCGTCCCGGCGTCACCGAACCACGCGACGTGACGCGCGTCTTCAAACTCATCAGCGCACCGTGGACGAGAGCGAGGTTTAGTGACGTTGTTGGCCTTGCCTTGCGCTTCGATGCACTGACCATTCCCCGCCCCGGCATGGTCAATGAAATGGAATGGAGCGAGGTCGATTGGGACGCCGAACGCTGGACTATTCCAGCCGTCAAGATGAAGACCGGTTGGGACCATGTCGTGCCTTTGTCACGGCAGGCACTCGCAATCCTCCGCAGCGTTCAGAAACTGACCGGCCATCGCCGGTACGCGTTCTCCTGCTCGAAGGATGCCCCGCTATCGAACAACACGCTCAACAAACGCTTGCGGCTGCTTGGCATTGACACCAAGACTGATCATTGCGCCCACGGATTCCGGACCACCTTCTCGACCCTGTCTCACCACGAAGAGATCAAGGATGCCAAGGCTTGGGATGGCGATGTCGTCGAGCTGCAGCTCGCGCATCTCGATAACTCTACCGTGGAAGGTCTCTACAAGAAGCACGGACCGCTCGCACTGATCGGCTCGCGTACGAAGCTGATGCAGCATTGGGCTGATCGGATCGACCACTGGCTCGATCCCAAGAAGGCAATGCCGATCAAGGGAGGCGCGCAGGGTTGAGTCACCTATCATCAGTTGGATAAGTTGCCCAAATTCAATCCGTGGCAAGCTGATGTCGGTGAGAAATGGTCCGCGAGTAGGTTCAAATTCTGGACACGCAACACCCGATTATTGCGATTGGTCGAACAGGAAATCCCCCGGCTTGTTGCATGAAAGATTCTCTGCCGGGGGCGAATGCAAAAGAATGTCAGCAACAGCGGCGACCGGAATAGTGGTCGCCGCCCGGTGTCCATCGTATGCTCAGTGTCCAGCATCGGCGCCCGCTTGGCGAAAACGCGCGACAGAGGGTATTACGGCCCTCAATCACCATGTCTGGCCACGATCGGACGAAGGTTGAATTCCGCGCCTCGACGTCGCCTCTACGGGCCATTCGACTTCTGCCGCGATCGCATCGGATGCATTCCGGGGAACGCAGTCTGGCACATCGTCAGCAATATGAGCGCCCTCGGGCGTCAACGCTCCGCAAGTCTCGACAAACGTTTCTGCTTGGCGAAGTTTTGGCCAGGTCGCCACTGCCATGATCAAGCGCAGGACATCGTCCTCGCCAAGTCGGATGCCCGAGACGAACCGCCAGAAGGAATCTGCCAGCCTCGCTCAGGCGGCGCGCCACGCGTTTACCTCTCGCGGGATCAAAGTCAAGGGCATCGACTGCCGCGAGAACATCGGCAAGTTTTGCCAATTCTCGGTTTCCTTTTTCGAAAGTGTCGACCAGGTGGGTGTGAAATAAGCCGCTCGCAGCGGCATCACGACTCAATGGCCGGAAAAAGGGCGACGCCGGTCAAGCCGGCGCGCCAGTTTGCACGTTACGTCTGGATCAGCATTCCTACAACTCTATACGGTCCGAGTTCAGGGTAGGGACGCACGTCGACAAAGAGATTGGCGGTCAGCTCAGAAACTTCACGGCGAGACGGCGCTCATCACGCCATACAACCGAGCAATCAATATCTAAGCCAGCACCTGGAACGCGCAGGCCGAAAGCCGCGGGCACGAAAGGCGCGCTATCGATTTGGACGATCGCAGAGGAATCCGTGAGGTGGCGGACCTTGCACCGCACAGGACTGCCGTCGACCAATATCTGCGCAGCATAGACACTACGTCGCCGCCCGTTCGCCACGTCTCGCTGCCCCCCGCTCTAGCGCGCGGGAGTTATTAATCTGCGATTCCAGTCTCAAATGAGGCTAGAACATGGTTTCATTGCTAGGCCGCGAGCTTTTTCTTCAGCGAGGCCAACGCTCGCCAGAGCGGCATCCTGCAGCGCCACGGCCTGCGCTCGCCGGCTTTGCCATCACCCCAACCGTTCGTGGCAGCACTCTCGCGCGAGGTCAGTGCGCGCTCACGTTCTTAACGGACGACTAAGGGAAAAGCTGGAGACGCGATTGCCTGTATCAGGTTCGACAAGGCGCGGCACGGCAGAGATCAAGCGCCTGGTGTAGTCTGCGCGTGGATTGACAAATATCTGCTCTGTCTCGCCGCTTTCGACAACACGACCATTGCGCATGACCATCACGCGGTCGCTGAGATGACGCACGACCCCAAGATCATGCGAGATGAAGAGATAGCTCATGCCAAGCTGGGCTTTCAGGTCGCTGAGGAGATCCAGAATTTGCGCCTGAATTGACACGTCGAGGGCAGACACTGGTTCGTCACAGACGATCACCGACGGCCCTGGGGCAATCGCGCGCGCGATGGCGACCCGCTGACGTTGCCCCCCAGAGAGCTCGAGCGGGCGGCGCCCCAAGAAGACAGGCGCTAACCCGACCAGATCCAGCAGCTTAATCACGCGCCTGCGCCGCTCCTGCTTCGGTCCGATGTCCCGGGAAAGGCTGTCGGATATGATGCGCTCAACCGTCCAGCGAGGATCAAACGAGCTCAAAGGATCCTGGTAGATGATCGAGATGGAACGGCGCCTCGCCCTGCGCTCGCGCTCCCTGAGCGCGGTCCAGGGCTGCCCATCAAACTGAACAGCTCCCTCATCTGGCAGGTCCAGGGCCAGCACCATCCGAGCGGTTGTGGACTTGCCTGATCCGGACTCACCGACAATGCCCAATGTCTCACCAGATCGCAGCTCGAAGGATACGTCGTTAACGACGGTTCGCAAGATGCCGTCCGGACCCTTGAAGCGCTTCACGAGGTTAGTCGCGCCGAGCACAACTCGACTTGCATCGGCGGAGGGCAGCTGCGGCGGCTTTGGCGCCGAGATCGACAGCCGGGTTGCCGGCGTTCGAGACAGGCGCGAGCCGCGCGGACGGTTCGACGGCACTGCGTCGAGGAGCTGGCGAGTATAGGGGTGTTGCGGATCATGGAAAACGTGGTCTGCCGATCCACGCTCGACAACTTCGCCCTCGCGCATGACCATGACGTCGTCCGCAAGGCGCAAGGCCACCGCAAGGTCATGGCTGATCAGGATAAGGGCCTTGCCGCGCGCCTTGGCCCCCCCAAGCAGTGCCAGCACCTGAGCTTGCACGGTCACGTCCAGGGCGGTAGTTGGCTCGTCCGCGATCAGGAGGCGTGGATCGAGCGCAAGTGCCGCAGCGATGAGCGCGCGCTGGCGCTGGCCACCGGATAATTGATGCGGGAGTTGCCGGGCTTTGATCTCGGGATCAGGAACACCGACGAGTTTGAGGAGCTCAAGCACACGCTCATCGAGCTCCTCGCGGGAAGTGACCGCACGATGAAGAAGCAATCCCTCCCCAATCTCTTTGCCGACCTCCCGGAGCGGATCAAGGGAGATTAGTGCATCCTGTAGAACGAAGCCGATTTCCTTGCCACGGATCCGCCGCCAGGCGCGATCGTCGAGTGATGCCAGGTCCATCCCGGCAAAGCTCAGTTGGCGCGCATGGACATGCGCGCGCCGGCCGGCAAGCCCCACGAGAGCGCGAGAGGTCACGCTCTTGCCTGAGCCGGACTCGCCGACAATGGCGAGGCACCGCCCCGGCCGAAGTGAGAAGGACACGCCGCGCACAGCTGTGCCCTCAGGAACATTGCGCCCGAACGAGACCCGCAGCGAATCGACGTTGAGGAGGTCTGTCTGCTGGGAGACAAGCTTCGGAGCAACGTGCAGCATGTCAGGCCTTTCCTTCCAGACGATCTTGAAAATAGCTTCCGAGAATAGTGACGCTGAGGGCAAATACCACGACGGCTAAGCCCGGCATGATCTCCAGCCACCACGCATAGATCACATAGTTGCGTCCGGCGTTGAGCAGCGCGCCCCATTCAGGCGCCGGTGGAGCAACGCCAAGGCCGAGAAATGCAAGGCCCGAGGCCCAGATAATGGCTTGGCCAACACCCAGCGTCATCATCACCATTAGTGGGCTCATTGCGTTTGGAAGAATGTGCTTCAAAACAATACGCGGATAAGGATGCCCGATCGCCTTGGCCGCCTCCACATAGGCCGCTCCTTTGACGGCAAGGATCTGGCCCCTGATCATGCGCCCATAACCCGGCGCCGTGCCGATTCCGACCGCTATGATTTCGGTCGAGAGCGATGGCCCCAAGACGCTGACGAAGAGAAGCGCGAGGAACAGCGTGGGAAGTGCGAAGAGCACGTCCAGGAGACGACTGAGAATGTTGTCGAGCGCGCCCCCTGCGAGTCCGGCCGTAACCCCGAGGATCAATGCAATAGACATGCTTAAGCCGGTTGCCCCAAAGCCGATGGCCAGGGACTGACCTGCTCCCTCCACAATCCGGGAGTAGAGATCACGGCCGGATTGGTCTGTCCCTAGCCAGTGCGCGACCGAAGGGGCTCGCAGCGAGGCGGCTAAATCTATCGCCAGCGGATCATGTGTCTGCAGCAGTTTAGGCGCGATCGCCGCGATGATAAAGAACGCCGCTGTAATGGCAGCACCGTAGACCCGTGCGGGAATAGTGCGGGCGGTCGCCCGCCCTCCGCCGAACAGCGAAGACAGGGTGGCTTCGGCAAACGTGCTCATGTCAGTTTGATCCTCGGATCAACCAGCCGGTAGGTGAGATCGACGACCAAGCTGGCAACGACGAACAGACCGGCGGAAATTAAAACCGCCCCTGAGACCACTGGTACGTCTCGTGAAGACGTTGCGGCGACAAGGACGCCGCCGAGCCCCTGGCGCGCAAAAACCGCCTCGATCAAGATTGCTCCAGATAGCAGCTTGCCAAGCGCCCACCCCGACAACGTGATGCCAGGCAAAGCCGCATGACGCAGGACATGGCGGAATCTGACGCCAAGATCTCCCATGCCTCGTGCTCGCGCCGACGTTACGAACGGTTGGTCGAGCACACGCGTGAACTCATGCAGGACCACCTGCCCGAAAAAGCCTGACAACTCCAAAGCCAGTGCGAGCGTTGGAAGAACGAGGCCCATGGCGGAGTTGCCCCCAACAACCGGAAAAACGCGCAATTGGACTGCGAAGACGACGAGTAGGATGGTCGCCAGCCAGTAAGGCGGCAAGGTTGCTAAAAAAACTTGCATCCCACTGAGCAGCTTAGCCCAGATATTGTCTCTACCGGCAGCAAACAAGGTGGTTAGGATGGCGATAACCCATGCAGCCACGAGTGCTGCGATCGCCAGCACGATTGTAGGGCCAATCTGTTCTGCGATGATCTCGAGGACCGGCCGATGCTGCTGGTAGGATTGACCGAGATCTCCATGCAGAATGCCCCAGATGTACTTCGCGTACTGGATAGCAAGCGGCTGATCAAAGCCGTATTTCGCATTGATCGCTGCAAGCTCCGCGGCGGGCGCCTCTCCGACATTGCCACTCCTCACACTGAAGATGATCTGCCCCCGATCGCCCGGCAGCAGGCACTGAATGAGCAAAGTGAAGCTTGCCGAAGCCCACACCACAACGGCACCGGACAGGAACCGCCGCACCAACCAAACAGCTGGATTGTGGGCTGCAAGGTTCACGAATGTCATTTCTTGTCAGTGAAGTTGGCGTCATAGAAGACCGGCTCGCCGACCGACCCACGGTCCAACCAGACGTCTTTGAGATTGCGAGTAGTGGCAACAGTGACGTCCAGAACCGTAAACCCAATCACAGGCGCTTGATCTATGATTTTGCGCTCGGCCTCTTGATAGAGGGCGGTGCGCGACGCATCATCGAAGCTTTGTTCCGCCTTCTGAATGACATCCCACAACGCCTGGTCCTGATAGCGAGATGGATTAAAACCGTTGCGCTGGCCATCCTGGTCCGGCTTCCATGAAATGCGAAAGATCTCAGCGCCCGGCGCAACCCAATACAGGAGCACGATCTCGTAATCGTTGAGCCCGAGATTCTTCCCGGCAAAGAAATCCGCTTGATTTGTTGGCTGAAGGCGCACGTCAAATCCAGCCGCCTTTGCCTGGCTCTGCAGTACCTGCAGTGCCTGCTCGCCATCGGGCTTTAGAAAGGCGCTCGAGTAAGAAATCCGTATGAGAAGTGGCTTACCGTTCTTGACGCGAACGCCGCCCTTGTTGCGCTCGGTCCAACCAGCCCGGTCCAGGAGCCGATTGGCTATGCCAACATCGTACGCATAGGATTGCCCAAACTCGCTGATATATTCCGGCGAACTCTGGCTGAGCGCACCATTGCCTTCAAATGGCAAAGAGCCCAGGAAGGACGATTCAATGGCAGCCTTTCGATCGGTCGAATATGCGAATGCCTGGCGGACAAGCACGTCGTCAAACGGCGGCCGTGCAGCAAAAAGCGCGAGGCGCAACGGGGTACCGCCGGTAATGTGCCGCAACACGTTGAAGCGTGAGTTGGCGTCCTTCCACGCGACAGCCGGAATGTCATACGCGGCATCGGTCTCACCCGTGAGCAGTGAGCCGTATCGGACCGTCTGGTCGGCCAGGAACTTCCAGTCGATACCATCAACAAAAGCCGGACCCTGGTGCTTTGCGGTGGCCGGCGCCGAATTGTAGTTGGGGTTGCGGCGGAATATGACCTCTCGCCCGTGAGACCACTTCTCCACGATGAACGGCCCCGAACCGACAGGGCTTTCGCAATTCGCAGCAAGGCCCCGCTTGAGTGCGGTTGGCGACAAGATGCCCTGGGACGATTGGGCGAGGACATTGAGCAGCGGCTCAAACGGTGTTTTGAGCGTTATGCGCAAGCTCAGGGGTGCAATAGCAGTTGCCGATTCAAAGCTATCGCTGAGGTAAGGAGCAGCGGTGGGATTTCGAAGATCCGGGTTAGTGCTGAGCCATCCGTTGATATTATCAGCAATGGCCTGCGCATCGAGGGCTGTGCCGTCCGTAAATTTCACATTTGGCTTGATCTCGAACGTATAGACCTTCCTGTCCTCCGAAGTTGCCCAGGACGTTGCAAGCCAGGGGAGTATTTTTCCGTCATTGCTGCGTGCAACCAGATTGTCGCTAAACTGCCGCTGAAGGTACCATTGCTGTACCCAGCCCCCGTACAGGCAAGGAGGCTCTTGGAAGTGGCCGTATCGAATGATGCCTCCGTGCTTCGGATTGTCGGATGAAGCGTTTCCTGCAGAGGCGCCAGGCGGTACAGCAGTCAGCGACAGGCTTGCAACCGATAACAGAACGGGCATCGCCTTTCGCATTCTGTGACCTGTCGGTCGAAGGCTAGACAGTTCCAGCGAGGGTTCGTCCGATCGAGACATATCAAGCTCCACATTGTTTGGTGTAAGACCGCGGCATCAGCCGATCAGACAGTTGCATGCTGTTCTGCAGGCTCGGCTGCGGGGATGCCAAAATGTTCGCGCAGCGTCTCGCCGCGATATTCGGTCCGGAACAACCCTCGCCGCTGCAAGATCGGAACGACATGGTCGACAAAGGCCGGAGTGCCATCTTCGAGCACGTCCGGAATGATGTTGAAGCCATCAACCGCCCCTGCGCGAAACCACTCTCCGATCGAACTGGCAATCTGCTCGGGGGTGCCCACCAGCAGGCGATGGCCAAAGGCTTGAACACTGCCGATGATTTCGCGAACCGTGCGGCCTTGCCGTGCCAAGGTCTCGATCGTGCGGTGATGTCCGACCGAGAACGCAACATGATGTGGATCGGGCAATAGCTCCTCCGGAATGGGCCTGTCCAGGCTGAGCTTTTCGATAGGCACCTCAATGCTTCGCGCCAGAGCAGTCAGGGCCCGCTCCAGATCAAGCAATTCGTCGACATCTTGTTTGCGACGCTGCGCCTCCTGTTCGGTGCCTCCGATGAAGGTGACGAGCCCAGGAAGGATCAGTGGAGCCAAGCGCCGGCCCAAGTGCTGCGAGAGGGAGCGCAGGCGCCCCGCTTCACGCTGTGCCGTCGCGAGATCGCCAGCGGCGGAGAACACAACGTCGGCACTACGAGCGGCAAGGCGCAAGCCAGGATCGGACCCTCCGGCCTGCACGATGATTGGGTGACCTTGTCGTGAGCCAGGGTGAGTGAGCGGCCCGCGGAGAGCGAACGGATTTTTCTTTTCATCAAGTAGCCGGAACTGAGCCGGATTGGCATACACTCCGGATTTCTGGTCAGCGATGATCGTTCCCTCGCCCCAGCTCAGCCAGAGGGCGCGGACGGTTTCGACGAAGTCTTCCGCGCGGCTGTAGCGCTCCTCGCGGCCGAGCTGGCGGCCACCGAAGTTCGCCACCGTTGCAGGGCTAGAGGTCGTGACGGCATTCCAGCCGGCCCGTCCGCCGCTGATGACATCGAGCGACTGGAAACGCCGCGCCAGATTGTAGGGATCGTTATAGGTCGTCGATGCAGTTGCGATCAGTCCGATATGTTTCGTCTCGCGCGCGATCGTGGCGAGGACGAGCGTCGGCTCCAGCCCATTGAGCGGCGGTTGACGAGTAATGTCAGAGGGTATCGCGGGCGTGTCCGCGAGAAATACAGCATTCAGCAGGCCAGTCTCGGCGACTTTCGCGGCCCGAACATAGTGCTCGATGTCGAAGAAAGCGCTTGGATTGGTTCCTGGCCGCCTCCAGGACGCGGAGTGACCGCCCGCGCCGTGTAGATTAAGGCCAATATGCAGTGTACGGGTCATAGAAGATTGATTCTCTCGGGACCGTGAATTCAAAGGCAGCTAATTGCGGCCGCAACACTGCGGCCGAATCGGGCGCGGCGCTGCACAGCAGCTAATGATGCGTCGAAACTGACTTGGAACGACGCTCGCGACAGCTGTGAGCGGCGGTGAAACACGAATACAGCGCAACTAGCGTCAGCAGCCCGCCCCCTTCTCTGCGTTGCGACTTCATTGCGAACAAGCCACGATGAGTGCCTTCTCTCGAAAATTCCCCGGCCGACGCTCTGCCGTAGGTGATGGCAAAGCTAGCTGCGCGGCACACGAACGCAATAGTTGCGTATTTCAAAGTAATCGCGCGACTTGGTATTGCCTTCTACGACGATCCCTTCACGTGCCCCTCTGCGCAGGATTTGCGCAGAGTTCTTTGCAGTCGCGCAGGAATTCGTTAATGGCTGGATCCGATGCTCACCCGCAGCTAAGCGTCACTTGCGTACGGATTGGCCTGCGTTGCATAGCGAACCGGATGTAATTCGAGTCTGGCCTGCGAGCGCTGGTCTCGCGCATCGTCGGGTTATTGGAGGGTGCGATGGAACTCTTGCGTCCGGAAATGGACGCGCGCTCCGTAGGATGAGCCCAAGGCGCTGCAGCGTCCTTTGCCCGATGATGCGGTGAAGATCGTCATGCGTGCAAAGCCAAGGAAGACAAGATCGCAGCTTCGTCGGCGAGACATTGGATCTGTTTCCAACTTCAACAGTGGCAAGCCAGCCCAGGACGACTGTCTCGGCCTTTGTGAAATTGGCCATCATGATCGTCTCTCCATAGTTAGCGAGACGCCCGAGAGCACTGCATATGCCGGCTTGATGGAAAGCAGACAGACAACCATCCAAACCGAATGTTCCAAGCGTAACGGCCAGGACCTCGCACTTGACGAGATATTGAAGTTGCAGGTGGTAACGTTGGGTTCGCGTCAGGCGCCCCTGCACGTGCCGAAAGGACAATCCTACAAATCGGGCGCCAACAGCTCACAACGTCTTCGGGCTTGGCAATCCATCCATTGGATTCCTAAGCTGCAACTTTTTCCAAAAAGCCTCCAATTACGCGGCGCAGTTCGGCGGTACGAAGAGCCACATCGGATGACGCATTCATGGCATCTACGGCTGCTTGGCTCGTACGATCGGCGACAGCCGCGCCGGTGGACAGATTCGACTCCACATCATGTGTGTCAGCAGCCGCCATGTTCTATCGAATTGCTGACGCCCATAGTCGTAGCGTCGAACCGATGAACGGCCGCAGCAATGTTGGCAGCCACCTTGTTGACGACCTCTACGAGGATCGCGATCTCTCTGATCTCTTCCGCGGCTTCAGCCGTGGAAGTCTGTATTCCATCCACGTGTCTGACAATTTCGTCTGTAGCTTCCGCGGTCTGACCCGCCAGCACCTTTACCTCTGCGGCAACGACTGCAAATCCCTTGCCTGAATCGCCAGCGCGAGAAGCCTCGTTTGTGGCGTTTAGAGCCAGAAGATTGGTTTGCCGGGCAATTTTCTTAATAAGCATGATTACCTCGCCATCTTATTCGACGCGGCAGTCAACTCCATCACACGTGACGTTGCTTCTTTTGCTCTCCGCTCGGCTTGGCTGAATGTCTCGTTCAAGGTCCGGCCCTGCTGTGCAATTGCTGAGATCGATGCCGCCAACTCATTCACCGCACCGGATATCGCATTGACATTCGAATTTGTTTGTCGCGATGCAGATACCGCGCTGGAGACTCGAATCGTCAGCTCACTTGCCACCCCCGTTAAGCGCTTGCAGGGCGACTTTCCGTTTGTAGACGTTAGCCAACGTCAGATCCTCAGGAACGGTTAGGCGGTAGGCGAGGTCGCGAACACCGCCTTTGACGAGCATACGCTTGCCGCTGCCCAGCGACAGCTTCCTTGTCGAGTCTCTTAAGCCACGGATGCTTATGTCGATCGGCGAAGAAGAACAGGCGCTTGACCTTCACGCCGGCGCAATCCTTCAATAGTTTTTGCAAACGAACAGGGCGCAGATTGCCGAGGCCGCCAAACAGGGCGTCGACCTGCTCCTTCGATCAAAACCTTCTCCCCACGTGGGCAGAGCCCTTGAACTGAAGCACCTGCGCTCTGTCGTGGCCGCGGCCGATTGTGGCAGCCTCCGTCAAGCGGCGGAATTGCTGAGGTCCCAACAATCCTGCCTCAGCCGTAGAATTAACGAGATTGAACACCACTTGGGAATTGCGATCTTCGAGCGCTTCAGCGGCGGTGTGCGCCCAACACAGGCAGGCCGCAGTGTTCTTCGCCTGGCAAGGACAATTCTAGAGGAGTTCGATACTCTGATAGCGACTGCAGAGCAGTTCGGAACGGTGAACCGGTCGGCTCAGCGCCGGATTTTGCACGTCGCTTTCGGTTGGCAATCTTCAAGCGTCCTTGCTGGATTTCAAGCAAGATCGAGCTGGCGGCGGTTGAACGATCACGAACACGCTCGGCAACGGCACTTTGCAACGGCGCTCTCGATATCCTAATCGTCACTGGGAGCCGACCACTACTCGACATTAACGCGTTGCCACTGTTGAGCGAGCGCGTTCTGGCCGTCTTACCGCATGATCATTTCGCGGCGCGGGACACTGTCTACTGGACTGATCTGCGGGACGAGACGGTGTTGCTGCGTCATTACGATCCGGGAAAAGATTTTTTCTAATCTCCAAGCTCGTATCGCCTGAAAACCGTCCTAAATTCGAGCACCACGACGTCAGCCGCGACATCATCAAGAGCCTAATCAGCATGAATACAGGAATCAGCTTGGTGCTCGAATCCGACATTAACTATGGGGGCCTCGTCTACCGCGAGCTGCGCGACGGCGGCGGTCCGAGCCGCTTCGACTTTTCGGCTTATTGGCCGCCCGACAATGATAACCCAGCGTTGGCCGCCTTCTTGAAGCTGCTCTCCGAGCGCTACCCCTCGCCTCCCCTCGGGCGTTGACGCTCCCGTCGGGCCTTCCTAAAGCTCCTGTCCGCCGCCATGAACCGCGCCAGCATGGGCGCGATTAGTTTTGCCGGATCCTGGGGCCGCTGCCCCGTTTCCTGAGCCAGGATTTCGGCGTAGGCGACAAGGTCCCGGTGGACGCTCGCGGGCAATTCGTGCGTCACCTTGGTCGGCTTATCGTCCTCGATCGCTCCGAGCTTCAGCTTGGCCATTGTCCTCACCCTCTGTACGGTTCGAGCACCAGATCGCGGTTGACGATGACCCTCACCGGAAATCCCGGGCGGATCGTCAAGGTCGGCTGGATGTTGAGATTGCGGCGGACCAGCTGCTGGCCAGTTTGATTCGCGGAATCCCCCGCCCCGCGCCGGAGCGCAGCAATGAGGTCGCTATTCGTGCTACCCGTATCCGCTCCGGAATTCACCTCGGTGCCGACGGCGAGCAGGGTTGAAAGCGCGGCGGCGCCCAAGAGCTCTTTCCAGTGATTGTCGACCTCGTCTTCGAGGCCTGAGTACCCCGCGGCGTCCGCCCCGGGCTGGCGCTCCAGCACGATCGAACGCCCATTCGGCATGATGAGCCGGGTCCAAACCAGCAGCACGCGCGACTGGCCAAAGGCGACCTGGCTGTCGTACGTGCCGATGAGTCTTGCTCCCTGGGGGATAAGGCGGGCTCGGCCGGTAGGGGAATCGTAGACGGCTTCTGTTACTTGCGCCGTGATTTGCCCTGGCAGATCGGACCGAATACCCGTGATGAGAGCAGCCGGAATAACGGTCCCGGCTTGCACCACGAATGGAGAAGCTGGCCTCGTCAGTCGATCTGGGCTGGCGGTGCGGCGATCGACGGATGCACTGACGAAAGCAAGTTTCCGGTCCTGTCCATTCTGCGCGAACGCTTCATCGGATGATGTCGCGGCATTCGAAGGAGTTTCATTGGGCGCCGTCACAGCGGCCGACGGACGGACGTTGGTGCTGGCAAACACCTTACTGGTGCGTGCCGCTTCGCTCTCCTGGTTGACGCGCTGCTGTTCGGGATCAACCCCGAGCGGGCTCGAAGTCGACGACCCTTGGGCGGCGACGATCGGCCGGCCGAGATCGCCTGGCAAAGGAGGCCCGAGACGAGGCACGTTTTTCGGGATTTCGGTGTAGTCCTTGGGCAGGGTTGCAAGCTGATCGGCGACACTGTGGTGATCGGTCGCGTAGAGCCCTTCCGACGCCGGAGTGCGCGATCGCTTCTCCTGCAGAGCCCAGAACACCGCGCCAGAGATGAGCACGAGCACAAGGGCGCCACCACCCGCAAGCACCTTGCGCGACAGGCGCGCCACCTGCTGACGGTCCGGCCGGAGCCGCAGGGTTTCGGCGATCTCGCCCGGCGGCTTAACGCGAGGCGCATCGTTGGGCGTGTCATTTGCGTGGCTAGTATCGCTCACTGCGGCCTCCCGTCGGTCCGCACGATCCTGACCTTCTGATGGTGCTCCTCGCCCAACCTCAGTTCCGCGGCCGCGAACAGCCGGTCCACGATCAGTAGGTTGCCGTAGGCGCGGTAGTTGACGAGCTCGGTCTTGCCGTCAGGCCCGATCACGAACAGCGGCGGCATCTGGCCCTGCCCGATCCCCGGCGAAAACTCGACATAGACCTTGCGGCCATCGTCGTAGGCGTTGACCGGACGCCAGGGCGGGCTGTCGCCCTCGATGGCGTAGCGATAGCGGCGCGCTGCTAGATCCGGGATGAAGGGCGTCGGCGACAGAGCCCGATGACGCGCGCCTCCATCCTCCGGATAGAACCACGCAACCGAAGGCATATAGGGCTTTTCGCGGGAGCGGAGCTCGACCAGGTAAGTGCGCCGGTCGGTGTTGATGACGAGATTGGTCTCAATCGAGGGGCGTGTCGGCTTGACCATGATGTGGACACGACGCGTGTCGCCGTTCCCGCTCTCGGTATCGCCGACAACCCACCGCACCGTATCACCAGCTGCAACCGGCCCCGAGCCGATCAGCTGCTCCCCGGGCTCGAGCGCAATGTCCGTAATTCGACCCGGCGCGGCATAGATCTGATAGAGGGCGCCCGGGCTATAGGAAAACACCTGCACTGCATTGAAGTAGCCGGCTTTGCGCGGCTGCACCCGTGCGGCATCATTTGCCGTTTCGATGCGCTCGATGGGCTCCTTGGCTTCCGCGCTCTTGCCGCCGCGTGCAGCCTTCCAGCTAGGTGGCACATGCAGCGGCCGTGGACGATCATCGGCAGGCGCCGGCAAATCGGGCGGCGGCGGAAGCTCGCTATCATAGCTGATTTGCGGCGGCTTGAACGTGGAGCAGCCGCTAAGAGTGGAGACACAGATTAGAAGAGCCAGAGGCAAGCGCGGCCGCACTTTCCGTGACGCAAGAAGAACATGTGACGGCATGGTCAGCCCAACTCCTTCGACCAGTTGATGGCGTTGACATAGATGCCAAGTGGATTCTTCCGCAGCCGGTCCAGGTCACGTGGCATCTCCGCGACGACTGTGAGGATCGCGCTCCATCGCTCGGTCGCGGCGAGTTGACCGTTGTCGTAACGGCGCTCGATCCAGGCCAGACGAAAACTCTCTGGCGAAGCCCGGATCACGCTCGAGACCTCGATTGCAATTTGCATCTTGCCGAGCCTGGCGAACGGATCGTTGTTCCGAGCATAGTCGTTGAGTGCCGCCGCGCCCCGGTCGGTCGTAAAGTCGTAGGCGCGGAGCCAGTTTTCGCGAAGGATGATCGCGTCCATCGGCAGGCCGCGCACGTGCTCGATGAAGCGCGCCAGGTGAAACGCGACTTGCGGGTCTGTCGGCTGATAGCTGGCATTTGCCGGCGCAACCGTCTTTGCTTCACCCAATTGATCGACCTCGACCACCCAAGGCGTAATCGTGCCGTGCGCTGATTGCCAGACCAGAGCGCCGGCAAAACCAGCAGAGAGGAAAAGGCAGCCAAAGGCCATCAAACGCCAGTTCTTGGCCTGAACGCGCGCCGCGCCAATGCGGTCATCCCAGACCTGGGCTGCGCGTTGATAAGGAGTGACTGCTGCCGGTGTGCGGCCATAGTGCACGGCCGATCGTTTGAACATCGTTTGCCCCCCAAGAGATGACTGAGAACGGGATTGAAAAGAGAAAGCGTCAGCGATCCCCTTGCGAGAGGTCGACAGATCCGCCGCCTCCGCCGTGATCACCCGAGCGAATCGCGTGCGTTGCAGCTGATGCCCCATGCTGGACCGTCTGTGCCCGCTTCATCCGACGAACCCATGCGGGTGCACTGTCTGACGCGCCAGAAGCTTCCCCTTCCCTCTTACCGGCATTGCTCGCGCCATCGCCAAAACCTGCCGCGACTGAGCGCAAGGGGCTTGCAGCAGCCGAACCGCTCGCCTCGAAACCGGCGTGGCTCGCCGTCCGAAACACGCTCGCCGCACCACTCGCAATGGCGCTTCCGCCGCGCGACGCGCCCGCGATGGCGCCGCTGGCGAGACCGGCAGCGCCGGCTGCAAGGCCGGCGCCAGCCGCAATCACCCCACCAGCCGCAAGTCCAGTGCCGACCGCGCTACCCGCGCCAAGCTGCGGGCCGCCAGAAACGATGCCGTTGGCGATGCCAGGTCCGAAGATGCCGAGACCAAGTAGGGAGAGAGCGCCGAGCACCAGCGCCATCGCGTTCTCGATGGCTGGCTGGTTGCCGCCGAAACCTGCCGTGAATTGCGAGAACAAGGTCGATCCGATGCCGACAATGACCGCGAGGACCAGGACTTTTACGCCTGACGAGATCACGTTGCCCAGCACCCGCTCGGCCGCAAAGGCGGTCTTGCCGAACAGACCGAAGGGGATCAGGACGAAGCCGGCAAGTGTCGTCAGCTTGAACTCGATCAGCGTGACGAAGAGCTGGATGGCCAGGACAAAGAAGGCCAGTAGCACCACGATCCAAGCGAACAGGAGAACCGCGATCTGGACGAAGTTCTCGAAGAAGCTGACATAGCCCATCAGCGAGGAAATCGAATCAAGGATGGGGCGGCCGGCATCGAGCCCAACTTGGGCGATCCGGCCCGGCCGCAAGAAATCCGCCGATGAGAGGCTTGTGCCCGAAGCCTTCAGTCCAAGACCTGCAAAACTCTCAAAGACGATGCGGGAAAGGCTATTCCAATTGCCGATCAGGTAGGCAAAGACGCCGACGAACAGCGTCTTTTTGACAAGCCGGGCGATGATCTCCTCATCGCTTCCTAGGGACCAGAACAGGCCGGCGAGCGTGAGGTCGATTGCGGCCAATGTGGTCGCAAGATAGCTGACTTCGCCCCCAACGAAGCCAAATCCGGAGTCGATGTAGCGCGTGAAGGTTTCCAGGAACTGGTCGATGACACCGGTGCCGCCCATGGCTCACTCGCTTTGGCTCGGAATAGATGGATAACCGGCCGGAAGACGGCTTTCGTCCTTACGCGGCACAAGAGATGGCGATGGCCCGACGCCCGCCCGGCTATCCGCACCGCTTGAGAATCCACTTCCCTTCAAGAACTGGCTGCGTTGTTCCGCCCAGATCTTCTGGCATTCGAGGAGAGCGTCTTTCTGCTTGTAGGTGACGGTGCGGCATTGCTCGAGCTTTGCCGCGATCGGGTCGGGCTTCGCAGCGCCCGAGGCGGAAGATTGGGTAGCGCTCTCATCGCCGCGCAGACGAATGGCGCAGACCGCAACGAACAGGACAGCCAGGCTAAGTGCCACCGCCACCGGCAGCCGTTCGAATCTGGACTTCATCATCAGTGGAACATCTGCACGGTTGTTGGTTGATAGCCCTGGCCCTGGATCAGAAAGCGCCGCAGCTGCTCCCTCCCCTGGTCCTGCGCTGCTGCCCGCTGCGCTGCCTGAAGCGTTTGCGCCCGACCTTGCGCGGCCACGGCGGCGGTAAGGTCCGCTAGCTGCTGCGCTTGCAGTGCAAGGAGCTGATTGCCGGCCTGGCTCGCCTGAAGTGCGCCTGACGCGCCCTGGCTCGCGGTGACCAGGGCCGACATCTGGGTCCGATTGGTGTCGAGATTGCCGACAACGCTCGCCTGCACGCGCATGGCGTCCTGCAGCCCGGCAACGGAGTTCTGCCAGCGTGTTTGCGCGTTGGCGACCATGAACCCATTGGACACGCTCGATGATGCGGGTGCGTAAGTTGTGGAAAAGGCGCGATCGATCTGCTGGACGTCGTAGGCGATCCGCTGGGCCTGCGAGAGCAGCTGCTGAGTACGCTGAATCGACTGCTCGAGCTGCTGAAGGGACGAATATGGCAGGCTCGCCAGGTTCTTCGCCTGGTTGATCAGCATCTGCGCTTCGTTCTGCAGAGATGTGATCTGGTTGTTGATCTGCTGCAACTCACGCGCCGCTGTAAGGACGTTCTGCACGTAGTTGTTGGGGTCGAACACGATCCATTGTGCCTTGCCCTCTCGGGGCACTTGCATGACGGCCATAGCGACCAAGCTCGCTGCCGTCAGCTGACGGAGACGGTTCATGACAAGCTTCCTTCCTTCGCAAGCTGCGGAATGAGATTGCAGGCCCAGCTGATGTCTCGAGCCTTCAACCACCCAGTGACAAACTCGTCCCGCCCGTGCTCCTTAAGGACTTGCTCAATGAGAGCCTGATCGGCCTTGGAAGACGCGGCTGCAAAGGCAAGCGCGATTTCGCCAAGGCCGAGCTCGAACAGCCGGTTGCCTCGGCGCGACTGGCAGTAGTAATCGCGCTTGGGCGTGGCTCGGGCGAGGATTTCGATTTGCCGGTCGTTCAGTCCAAAACGCCGGTAGATCGTCATGATCTGCGGCTCGATGGCCCGGTCATTTGGCAACAAGATCCGGGTCGGGCAGCTCTCGACGATGGCGGATGCAATTGCGGACCCGTCGATATCCGCAAGCGACTGGGTCGCAAACACGACGGAGGCATTCTTCTTGCGAAGCGTCTTCAACCATTCGCGGAGCTTTCCGGCAAAATCGGCATCATCGAGCGCAAGCCAGCCCTCATCGATGATGAGCAGGGTCGGACGGCCGTCAAACCGGTCCTCGATCCGGTGAAACAGGTAGGAAAGGACCGCGGGCGCGACATCGGTTCCGATCAATCCGTCGGTCTCGAAGACCTGGACGGAAGCCTCTCCCAGCCGCTCGCGTTCCGCATCCAAGAGCCGCTCGAAGGGACCACCGAGACAGTAGGGCTGCAGCGCGCGCTTTAGGGCATTGGATTGGAGCAGAACGGAAAGGCCAGTCAGCGTGCGCTCCCCGACTGGCGCGGAGGCAAGCGACGTCAATGCTGACCAGACATGATCCTTCGTCTCGGGCGTGACCTCGATCCGTTCGCGGCCCAAGATCGACGCGATCCAATCGGCTGCCCAGCCGCGCTCGCCAACGTCCTCAATCCGCGCAAGCGGCTGAAGAGCAACGAACGCTGCGGATTCTCCGGCAACCGCGCCGCCAAGGTCATGCCAGTCGCCGCCCATGGCGATTGCGGCTGCGCGGATCGACCCGCCGAAATCGAAAGCGAAGATCTGAGCTTGCGGATAACGGCGGAACTGCAGCGCCATCAGTGCGAGCAGCACGGATTTGCCGGCACCGGTTGGCCCAACCACGAGGGTGTGGCCGACATCTCCGACATGAAGCGAGAAGCGGAACGGGGTGGAGCCTTCCGTCTTGCCGAAGAACAGCGGAGGCGCCTTGAAATGATGGTCCCTCACTTCTCCTGCCCAGACAGCAGACAGCGGGATCATATGGGCGAGATTCAAGGTCGAGACCGGCGGCTGGCGGATGTTCGCATAAGCCTGTCCCGGCAAGCTGCCGAGCCAGGCTTCGACCGCATTGACCGTCTCGGCCATGCAGGTGAAGTCGCGGCCCTGGATCACCTTTTCGACGAGGCGCAGCTTTTCATCAGCTGCACGCGGATCCCGGTCCCAGACCGTGACGGTTGCCGTGACAAAGGCCTCGCCGATCTGATCCGAGCCGAGCTCCTGCAGCGCGCTGTCAGCATCCATCGCCTTGTTGTGGGCATCGGTGTCGAGCAGCGTTGCGGCCTCGTTGGTCATCGCCTCCTTGAGGATCGCGGCGATCGACTTTCGCTTGGCAAACCATTGCCGCCGAATCTTCGTCAGAAGCTTCGTCGCATCCGTCTTGTCGAGCATGATGGCCCGGGTCGACCAGCGATACGGAAAGGCCAGCCGGTTGAGATCGTCGAGAATGCCGGGCGTCGTCGCGCTCGGAAATCCCACGATCGTCAGCACGCGCAGATGCGCCTCCCCCAGCATCGGTTCCAGCCCGCCGGTCAGCGGCTGGTCGGCAAGGAGCGCATCGAGATACATCGGGATTTCGGGCACGCGCACGCAGTGCCGCTTGGTCGAGACTGTCGAGTGAAGGTAGGTCAGCGTTTGCTCGTCATCGAGCCAGCCGCATTCCGGCATGAAACCTTCAACGAGCTGCAGCACACGGTTGGTCCGGTCCACAAAGCCGGCAAGCACCTCTCGCGCGTCCGCTCCCGCGCCGCGGTGGCTGCCCTCGTAGAGGAGACGCTCTGCCACCGCTGCGCTCTCGGCGGGCGGCAGATAGAGAAACGTCAGGTAGTAGCTCGATTCATAGTGGCTTCCGGCCTCCTCGAACTGCGCTTTGCGCTCCGCATCCACCAAGGCGGAGGCGATATCCGGGAAGATATCCGGCGGATAGCGTCCCGCCGAATGCCGTTGCGACTCCACGAAGATTGCCCACCCGGAGCCGAGACGCCGCAGCGCGTTGTTCAGCCGGCCTGCGACCGCGACAAGCTCAGCCGGGACAGAACTGTCGAGATCTGGCCCTCTGAACCGCGCTGTCCGCTGAAACGAGCCATCTTTGTTGAGGACGATTCCCTCATCGACCAGGGCGGCCCAGGGTAGGAAGTCGGCTAGGCGCGTGTTTGAGCGGCGATATTCGGCAAGATTCATCATTGACCGACTTCAGGTGCTGAGATGACCGGGGACGCGAACGTGGCGGCGCACGACTTCGACGAATTCTGGATCGCGCTTCGCAGCCCAGACCGCGGCCATGTGGCCGATGAAGGCCAGGAGAAGCCCTGCCAGCCACAACCGCAGGCCGAGGCCGAGCGCGGCGGCCAACGTGCCGTTGAGAATCGCGACTGAGCGTGGCGCGCCGCCCATCAGGATCGGTTCAGTGAGCGCGCGGTGGACGGGCGCGACAAAGCCTGCGACTGGCTCATCCATCAGATCAACACCCCGCCACCGAACGAGAAGAACGACAGAAAGAAGCTAGAGGCGGCGAAGGCGATCGACAGACCAAACACGATCTGGATCAGACGCCGGAAACCGCCTGACGTGTCGCCGAAGGCGAGCGACAGCCCGGTCACGATGATGATGATGACCGCGATAATCTTGGCGACCGGGCCTTCAACCGATTGGAGGATCTGGTTGAGCGGCTGCTCCCAGGGCATGTTCGAGCCGGCGGCCCATGCCGGTTGAGTTGCCAGATAAAGAGCCGCGAATGCGATGACTGAAAAGCTCCGGCCAAGAGATGATGGCGTGGTCATGACTGATCTCCGATCTTCGAAAGGCTGTAATCGCCCGATGGTCCGAGCCCGGTGACAGAGGCGAGCTCGCTCATGCGTCGCTCGGCACCACGGCCGGACAGCACGGCGATGACGTTGATGGTCTCGGCGATCAGCGCGCGCGGGACCGTCACGACGGCCTCCTGGACGAGCTGCTCGAGCCGCCGCAGGGCTCCAAGCGCGGTGCCGGCGTGAATCGTGCCGATGCCGCCGGGATGGCCCGTCCCCCAGGCTTTCAAGAGGTCTAGCGCCTCGGCACCGCGCACCTCGCCGACCGGGATGCGGTCAGGCCGCAAGCGAAGCGATGAGCGCACCAGATCCGACAGCGAGACGACGCCGTCCTTGGTCCGCAGCGCCACAAGGTTCGGCGCCTGGCATTGAAGCTCCCGCGTATCTTCGATGAGGACGACGCGGTCTGACGTTTTGGCGACCTCGGCCAGAAGCGCATTCGTCAACGTGGTCTTGCCGGTCGAAGTGCCGCCCGCGACCAGGATGTTCTTCCTTGCGGCAACCGCCTCGCGCAGTGCGCTCGCCTGCTCCGCGTTCATGATGCCGGCAGCGACATAGTCGGCGAGGCCAAAGACGGCCACGGCGGGTTTACGGATCGCGAACGCCGGCGCGGCCACGACCGGCGGCAGCAATCCTTCGAAACGTTCGCCCGTTTCCGGCAGCTCGGCCGAGATCCGGGGCGAGCCCGGATGAACTTCGGCGCCGACATAATGCGCCACCAGGCGGACAATGCGCTCGCCGTCGGCCGGAGGTAAGCTCTCGCCAGTGTCAGTGAGCCCGCTCGACAGCCGATCGATCCACAGCCGGCCATCTGGGTTGAGCATCACCTCGACGACGGAAGGATCTTCCAGGAAGCCTGCGATTGCGGGCCCTAACGCCGTGCGGAGCATGCGCGCTCCGCGTAGCTCAGCTTCCGAATGAAATGAATGGATGACCACGACTGCCCCCAAGGAAACCGAGGCAGCTGACGATCAGCGGCCTCTCATGGGGACAACTAGAAAAGGCAGAACCTGCGCCATCGCAACAAGGGACCACGTCGTTCGTAGCCTGGCGTAGAAAGAGAAAGATTCGGAAAGAATGTCATTGACGAGCCGAAGAACGGGGGCATTGCGACATCAGCCCAACGACAGCCTGGCGTCACCACGCCCCACTTTCATCCGCCTGCAGGATGACAAGCTCCGCTGGTGGACTAACGACCTCGACCGAGCTCGAGCCGCCCGCGCCACGACGTGTGCGGAAGCTCCAACCCTTCCTTTCAGGCCAACGAGCCATGGCCGCAGCCGGGCGATAGCCTCGCGTCACCACGCCTTATCTTCATCCGTCTCCAGGATGACAACCTCAGCCGCCGGGACAATGACCTCATCAGAGCTCCATCGGCCCGTTCCTTGACGTGCGACCAAAGGTCCAACCCTCCCTTTTCAGGCCTCCGAACCACGGGACGGCAAAACAGACGAGCGTCGCCAGCTGCAGCAACACGTTCACTCCGAAAGCGATCTGGTAGGCGATCAAGGGATAATGCCCCGCCTGGAGAGGCCATTGCTCCAGAATCAGTCCCGTTCCGTACTGCACGATGAACGCCCAGCCAAATTGCAGGACGTTCAATGCGCCGTTGGCTCGCGCGACGAGTTCAGTCGGGAAATAGTCCCCTATGATGGCGTAGGTCAGAGCTGTCGCTGATGCGGCGACCGATACGGCGTACCAGGGAAGAAGTGACAGCCAGGGCGGATGCAGGATCAGCACAAGCTCAGCGCCGATCAACATCACCGCGACGACCGCAAAGAGAGCTTCCGTTGTCTTGCCGCGACGGCGCACCCAGTTTGCAAGCAGGCCCAGGAGCAGGGCACTGAGACTCAAAGTAAGCGCCATGGCGAACAGTTCATCGACGAGACTCGTTCGGTCCAGCCGCTCGACATCGTCAAGCCAGGGTGCCGCCCACAAGGATTGCAGTGCCCAGGCCGATCCGATGCAGGTCGCCGACAAAGGCGCAATTCGCCAGAAGCGCGCGTCCGAATAGATGGTTTT
Source organism: Bradyrhizobium sp. CCBAU 11361 (assembly GCF_028128935.1). Taxonomy (NCBI): domain Bacteria; kingdom Pseudomonadati; phylum Pseudomonadota; class Alphaproteobacteria; order Hyphomicrobiales; family Nitrobacteraceae; genus Bradyrhizobium; species Bradyrhizobium sp. CCBAU 11361. The sequence goes on along the minus strand of NZ_LBJZ01000199.1, from coordinate 29,918 downwards.
CAGGGTGGCAGGCTTCGTGCTCGGCAGAGACCCCGTGGATCGTTCTGGAACCACAAGATAAATCAAAATGCCAGCAAGCGCAGTCACTGCCGCCAGCGCCTCGAATAACCCCCTCCAGCCGATCCCGTCCAGGAGCACCTCGGCCGGCGCTGTTGCTGTGACCGCCCCCAATGATCCCAGCATGATCATGAAGCCATTGAGAAGAGCCATACGTTCTCTCGGAAACCAGAGGACGATGATTTTTAAGCCTGACATCAGGGCGGCTGCGGTTCCAAGCCCGATCATCGCCCGACCAACGAGGAGCGACAGGATTCCCGTTGATAGTCCAAAGAGCGCGGCACCCGCTGCAGCAACGCCTAACAGTGTGCTCTGGACCCGCCGCGGGCCGAAGCGGTCCAGACACATGCCGATGGGAATCTGGACCGCCATGACGATCAGGAAATAGATCGACGTGAGCAGCCCAATATCGGCAGCGCCAAGCCCGAGATCAGAGGTGAGGCGTCCAGCAATCAGCGTATTGATCGTCCGGAACAGGTAGGACAGGTAGTACCCGGCCGCGAAGGGAAGAAACACGCAGGCGATGAGCCGCGAAACTGGAAGGCGCTCGAGGCGTTTTTCGGAGAATATTTTGCTCAGCCCTTGTTTCGGCGCGCTTCTCCCGGCCCGGTCGGCCAGCTCAACAGAAGGAGTTGGGCAGGCTCCGAAAGTTCAGACTGCTGCCGCCCTCCTCGGCGGCAGCGCTCGGCTCGGTTTCTCCACGCGCGGCGGCTGCGGACGAAGCTTCCCGATTTAATTGCTCTGGAGCCGTAATGCCTGATGGGCGGCCGTGAGCTTCAGACGCAGGTCGACTGGCCCTTCCCAGCCGATCGATGGTCTCCCGTATCAATGGCTGTCCGAGCCGAACCCGGCGCTCGACCTGCTCGACCAATACCTTGAAGCGCCGCTCGCCGAGCAGGCACGCCTCCCGCTGCTCCGATGGCGGCATGGGAGGTGTCACGGTGAGGTGATAGCGCGCATGCAGACCCACCGTCTCGGCAATGATCGCGATCTCGCGCTCAAGCCTCGCCATCTGGCCACTCATGCGCTCCAGAGCCTCATGAACGCCCCCCTCGATCGGCAGCGCAGGACTGAAAAAGCGCTCAAGTGCCGTCTCGACGACCACGCTCTTGCCGAGTCCCGGGCGATCGGTCGCAGCTTCAAGCCGCTCGACCATGCTCTCGGAGAGCTGCACAGTGACCTTCTTGGTTCGCGGAGCTTCGTTCGAGACCGGCTGGGCATCGCTACCAGCTTGATTCAACTTCGAGCTGGGCTGGCTTTCGAGGCCTTCATCGACTTGCATATTTCCATGTTCCCCACTTTGCGACCGCTCAAAGCCACACGACGGGCGTGTCCAGCCCGCGACGCAGATCCGATCGATAACGATGAATCGCCCCAGCGATGACGGGCTCACAAAGAAGCAGGCCAAACACGACATCAACCGCACGAACATGCCCGTCGCGCTCTGGCGTAGGCAAAGAAAGGAAGGGTGGCCTGATCAGAGCCGGACCTGTTCGGCTCGCGGGGCCAACATCCCAAATGACGGCTATGGAAGCGTTGGCGACTTGAACGAGGCGTCAGTCCCTTCGTCGCTTCACGGCTGGCTGTCGGTGCAAGAGCCGGCCTATCTCGGAATCGGTCTTCAGAAACGAGAGCCGTTAAATCGCCCATCTGCTGCGGAAACCTTCCTCACTCAGGTTTCTCCGAGGCGTCAAAGTCCATGCTCACTTCTTTAAGAACGGTCGATCCGCTGGAAAGCCGCCGTCCGAGCGCTTCAACAAAGCGATTGTAGCGCTCCGCCCCTTTGGCGCGCGCGGCTGGTCCCGATTGTTCAGGGAGCGCCGGGGTCGAGGTCAGCCAGAAGCGGATGAACAGCGCAATCGTCTCAAGCGTTACACCGTCGTTGCGTTCAAGGCGTTCGAGTACGCGCGCGATCCGGTCGAGCCGCTTGGCGATCGCCGCCTCGCGCCGATCGGAATCGTCCGGGCAGAGGAACGAGGCGATCGCGGCCTCGGCGACCAACGACTTGGACTGGCCACGATGATTTGCGAAACTATCGAGGCTCTTGGAGATCTCCGGATCGAGGTAGATGCTGAGCTGGGTCTTCTTCATTTTGACAGGCTCAGAGGTCCATGCCATCGTCAGGGTCGAGGCTGACGTTTCGCGCGACGCCCTGAATAGATCGGCTGAAGGCTTGCGCCTGGACGGCATCGGCGTCACCCTCATCCAGGCCTGCATCGAACTCATGTTCGGCAAGCGGCACCTTGACCTCGATCTCCTCATGCTGCGGCAATTCCGGCTCCCGGCGAAGGCCTCCGTTCGGGTCGTCGCTCTTGCGCTTGCGGCTCGTGAGCAGCACGCTCGAAGGAGCAATTGACGCTTGCGATGACCAATCATCGGGCTGCGCAGCCAAGGCGGCACGTTCGGGGCCCGGCGGCTTCAGCACCCGCCGCTGGAACTGCGGATCCTCGTAGTAGCGGACCTTGGTGGCACGCAGCGGGTGCACTCCGGAAACCATCACGATCGCCTCTTTGGACGAGAGTTGCATGACTTCGCCGGGCGTTAGCAAGGGCCGCGAGGTTTCCTGGCGGCTTACCATCAGGTGTCCAAGCCATGGGCTTAACCGGTGCCCGGCATAGTTCTTCATGGCTCGTAGCTCGGTGGCGGTCCCAAGCGCGTCGGAGACGCGCTTGGCAGTCCGGTCGTCATTGGTCGAGAAAGCGATCCGGACATGGCAATTGTCAAGAATCGCGTGGTTCGGTCCATAGGCGCGTTCGAGCTGGTTAAGGCTCTGGGTGATGAGAAAGCTGCGGATGCCGTAGCCAGCCATAAACGCGAGCTGGCTCTCGAAGAAGTCGAGCCGGCCAAGGGCTGCGAACTCATCGAGCATCAGGAGGAGCTTCTGCCGGCGCCGGTCAGGATCCAGGCTCTCGGTCAACCGCCGCCCGATCTGGTTGAGGATGAGCCGCATCAAGGGTTTTGTCCGGACGATGTCGGATGGCGGAACGACGAGATAGAGTGAGACGGGTCGAGGACCGTCGACGAGATCGCGGATGCGCCAGGCGCTCCGTGCGGTGATCTTGGCAACCACCGGATCGCGATAGAGCCCCAGGAAGCTCATTGCGGTTGAGAGAACGCCCGAGCGCTCGTTCTCGCTCTTGTTGAGAAGTTCTCGCGCAGCCGAGGCCACGACGGGATGGACGCTGGTTCCAAGATGGGCCGTTGCGAGCATTGCGTTCAGCGTCACCTCAATCGGACGGGCTGGATCCGACAGAAAGTTTGCGACGCCCGCGAGCGTCTTGTCGGCTTCCGCGTAGAGGACATGCAGGATCGCGCCGACGAGCAGCGAATGGCTGGTCTTTTCCCAATGATTGCGCCGCTCCAGCGCACCTTCAGGGTCGACGAGGATATCAGCGATGTTCTGGGCGTCTCGCACCTCGCAATCTCCACGACGGATCTCCAGAAGCGGATTGTAAGCGGCGCTGGCCGGATTGGTTGGATCGAACAACAGCACGGGTCCAAAATGCGCGCGCCAGCCGGAGGTCAGCTGGAAATTCTCCCCCTTGATGTCATGAACAATGGTCGATGCGGGCCAGGTCAGAAGGGTTGGGATGACAAGGCCGACGCCCTTGCCCGATCGCGTCGGGGCAAAGCAGAGCACATGCTCGGGCCCGTCATGCCGCAGATAATGGCCCTGAAACCGGCCGAGCACGACGCCATCAGCCCCCAATAGGCCTGCGCGCCTCACCTCCCGCGCGTCGGCCCAGCGCGCGGAGCCGTAGGTGGTGACGTCTCTCGCCTCTTGTGCCCGAAAGACCGAAAGCATCATTGCTAACGCAATTGCCGCGATGCCGCCGCCCGCGGCAATGGCGCCGCCCTGAAGGAAGATGCGGGGTGCGTAAGCATCGAATTGGAACCACCAGACGAAGAAGGCTGCCGGCTGGTAAATCGGCCAATGCCCGAGCCTGAACCACGCGGGTCCAAGCTGCGGCTGAAACGCAAGTTGCCAGGCGGTCCATTCGGTCGCCGCCCACAGGAAGGCGAGCACGACCAGACAAACCAGGATTACCTGATGCCAAATGATCTTCGTCGCGGACATGGATTTAGATGTGGACACCACCTCCGTGCTGCACACAACAAGAGCCACGCGCACGTCGCAATCGCGCGCGTCGCAGCGCAGGATCTGCGGCGCAGAGCGAAAGCTGCGTTTGCGCTCAAAGCGCCAATCGACGCTGTGGAGACCGGCGATGCGCCTACGCACCGTGCAATGATGCATGGCGCTCCGCAAAGACAATGATCTCCACAGACGAACAGCAGTCACTGTCTCAGCCGAGCGCTTGCGTCGAGATTCCGGTAAGACAGGCAACAGCGGAGATTTGCTCAGACCCCGTTGCTGATGCACCGTCGATCGGACCAACTTGAGTTCACGGCGCTCCTTTCCGCAAGGTCGCGTTGTCTCGATCGCCTCAGGAGCGGTTTAAGCGGTCACGGCGAGGTTCGGCGACGCTTTTGCGCGCGACATACCATGGATGCGCAGCAATCCCGCGACAGGCATCGAATAATCTGCGGAGTGACACGGGGTCACCTCACAATCAAGGTCGCACCAAGCGCACATGACAAAGTTGCGCCTGCACAGATTGGCTTCTCGGCTCGGCTGCGCTGCAATAGTGGTGCTTGCCGGCGTCGCCGCGACAAACGCGGCGGGCTGCCCGCGGCCGAATGCACTGGGCACGTCACGCGTTCTCGCTGTCGATGCGACGACCTATCCGCGCGTGGGACTAAACAACTTTCCAGAGACCCTTCCTCTGGCGGACCATGAGATCGTCCTCACCTTCGATGACGGGCCGCGTCCGCCGAACACGGAAAAGGTGCTGGAGGCGCTCGCACACGAATGCGCACGGGCCACGTTCTTCCTGGTCGGCAGGTCCGCCGCGGAATTTCCTGCACTCGTTCGGCGCATCGCCGCCCAGGGCCATACGATTGCGCACCATAGCTGGTCGCACCCGATGATGTCGAAGATTCCGTTCGAGCAGGCGAAAGAGGCCATCGATCGCGGTATCGCGGCCGTTGAAATGGCGCTCAACGGCGTTTCGACTAAAACCCCGTCGACACCCTTCTTCCGCTTCCCATATTTCGACGCGACGCCTGCGACGCTCGATCTCTTACAGACGCGCGGGATCGTCGTGTTCGGAGCTGACCTTTGGGCGAGCGACTGGGAGAACGTCACCCCGGAGCAGGAGCTCAAGAATGTGATCGAGCGGCTCGAGGCCGCTCGTAAGGGCATCATTCTGCTGCATGACGCGCAGCCCCGAACGGCGGCCATGATGCCCGCGTTCCTACGCTACCTGCATGAGAACGGGTATCGGGTCGTGCATCTGGTACCCGCTATTTCGGCCCAGAAGAACGCCGAAGTGCCACATTGATGCCTAGCGTCACGTCGCTCCCTGCCATCATAACGCTCGCAGAAAGACGCGCATTGGCGAGAGCACGACAAGGGCGCTATAGATCGTTTCTGGGCGGTATCGCGACCCGATCGGGATCGAAGATAACGAACCTGTTGATGTGGCGTCGCAATTCAGGCCGCTTTCGACGCTCTTGCGCCAAAACGAAGCAAAAGCTGCCCCACCTCGGCGGCCGGCCTGGCGGCGCTGAACAAGAATCCTTGCACCTCGTTGCAGCCCTCGGCGCGAAGCCAATCGAGCTGCTCGGTGGTCTCCACCCCTTCCGCGGTCGTGGTGATGTTGAGGCTGCGTCCGAGGCCCGAGATCGCGCGCACGATGGCGCCGCAGTCGGAACGTATCGCCAGATCCTTTACAAAGGAGCGATCGATCTTGATCTTGTCAAAAGGAAAGCTGCGCAAGTAGCTCAGGCTGGAATAACCCGTTCCAAAATCGTCCAGTGAGATGGAAACTCCAAGCTCGCGCAGCTGGTGAAGAATCGCGAGATTGGCCTCGGTCTCGGCCAGGAATACGGACTCGGTGATTTCGAGCTCGAGCCGCTTAGGCGCCAAGCCCGAATTGGCCAGTGCTGAAATCACCACCTGGACGAGGTGAAGGCTACGGAATTGTGCCGGCGACAGGTTGACCGCGACCTTGATCTCGGACGGCCACTTCACCGCCTCGTTGCAGGCATCGCGCAGCACCCACTCGCCGAGGGGCGCGATCAGTCCGATTTCCTCTGCCAACGGAATGAACTCCGCGGGTGAGATCATGCCCTTCTCCGGATGGCGCCAGCGCAGGAGCGCCTCAAACCCTGAGATCTTGTCGCTCGCGATGTCGACCAGGGGCTGATAGTGCAACTCGAACTCGCTATCGGCAAAGGCGCGGCGCAGGTCGAGCTCCAGCTCGCGGCGTCGCTGCGCCTGGTAATCCATCTCGCGCTCGAAGAAGCGATGTGTGCCGCGGCCATCCTCTTTGGCGCGATAGAGCGCCATATCGGCGTTGCGCATCAGCTCCTCGCTGCTCGTACCGTCGCCTGGTGAGAGCGCAATTCCGACCGACGCGCCGATCACCACCTGATTGCCGTCGATCTCATAAGGCGCACTCAAACTCCTGATCAGTTCGGCCGCGAAATCGCTTGCCCGGTTCGGCGAGATGTCGTCGGTCAGGATGACGGCAAATTCGTCTCCGCCGAGCCGTGCCGCCAGATTGTTGCCGGCGACACGCGAGCGCAACCGGTCGGCCACCTGCTCGAGCAGGTGATCTCCCATGGCATGGCCGAATGAATCGTTGACGTTCTTGAAGAGGTCAAGGTCGATGCACAGCACCGCGACGTGTTTGCCGGCTGCATTGCCGTTTTCGAGTGCGTCGCCTAGCCGCTCCCGGTGGAGCGCACGGTTGGCAAGGTTCGTCAATCCATCGTGGAGTGCCATATGGGCGATGCGGGCCTCGGCCTTCCGTCGTTCGGTGATGTCGAACACCACGACCAAATAGCCCTCGCGGCCCTCGATTATGAGGCGTCGCCCGAAGGTAAGCACACAAATCTCGCTGCCATCGGCCTTGACATGACGCCAGGGATGTTCGGACTGATAGATATCTCCGGCGTCCCGTAGCGCCCGCGTATAGCCGACCTGCTCGTCTTTTGGCCAGATCTCCTGAACTTTCATTCGCAGGAAAGTCTCGCGGGCATAGCCATAGTGCTGCACCGCCGCGTCGTTAACCCTCACAAAGTCCATCGTCTCGGCGTCGAAGGCCCACATCGGCATTGGATTGCTGTCGAACAGCAGCCTGAACGAGGCGTCTCGGCGCTTCAAGGACGTAACGTCGGAAATAACCAGGGACACGATATTGCCGAAGGCGCTAACCCCCAAGCGCAGGCTCCGATTATCGTCTTCGATCTCGAACTGGTCACTCTGGTCGTTCGTGACCGCAGCCCGCAACCGCCCTACAACCTCTTGCGAACAGAGCAGATGGTCTGAATTGCTCAGACGCTGCCACAGCAGGCTGTGTTCTGCCACGTCGAGGAGCTTCACCGCCGCTTGATTATGGTGCACGACCTGAAAATCAAGCGGCCTGCCCGTCGGATCGCGAAGGGCTGAGAGCGAGACTACGCCGTCATCAGTCGTGCAAAAGATCGCATCGATTAGATTGAATTCCGTGCCGCGCTCGTTGACATAGGCGCCGACCAGTGTGCCGCCCCAACGCGAGAAGGTCGGCAGGGCCAGCACATCGTACGTCCGCACCATGCCTGCGCGCACGCAATGTGCGGCCGCGAGATAGGGACGGTTGTTTGCAATCGCGTTCGAGACTGCCTCACTGAGGACTGTCGCACAATCGGGGCGTAGCGCATCCATCGGAATGTTCCAGCGCGCATCGCCCAGCCAATTCTGCGCATAGCGACCAGTGCGCGAAACAGCAAACGCGCCATTGTCACACTTGAGCAGCACCAGATGATCGGCGAGCCGCCCGAGGCTCCCGAGCAACACATTTTCATAGCGGGGAAGCGTTTCGCCGGGCTTGAGCGCAGCCTGCCACTTGCGCCGCAGGACCGGCACGTCATCGAACAGCTTCGCATCCAATTTCGTGGATTGACCCTTGGCAGCATTCATCACACGCCCCCGAGACCTAAACTTCCTGCCCGCGCGACATCAAATCCAGCTCGGCTTAATTCGCTGTTAAAGCGATGACGCAGTCAGCTCTGGTGCGGCTCACCAATAGCCGCTCCGAGGACACCCCTCGTGATCGTCTTCGACGCATCTCGACGCAGGAAATCGTCGGCACGGCGGATAATTCGACTGAAATACGCCGGTAGGAAGCAGTATGACGAGGAGAAACTTCCGGCGAGCGGTTTGAATGTCGCATAGCGACCCGCGGAGCGTTCCATCAATTATCCGCGTAATGTTTGTTCGATGTCGGATTTGTAATAACTCCGATCTGCCGAACGGACGAAATTGCTTCTAACTTCGTTCTAGCGCGCAACGCCGAGAATGGCACCAAGCAACCCAAAAAGGGTTCCAGCTTATCAACGTGCATCTATGTGAATTTTGTGAGCACACGGACAAGGCACTGGGCATCAGCGAGCGATCCGCGATGATGATCTTGCCTGAGACTCCGGACCCAAGGAGATGCGGCGCAAACAAGCACATGTCAAAGAATTATGACGGCGTGCAGCGCGAGGAGGCCAGGCATGAGAAAGAGCGATGTAACGTGTTCCGAGTGCGGTGCTGGCTTCCGCCGTCTTGAGCTTACGTCTGAGCGCGGCATCGAATGCAAGTACCACTGCCCTGCTTGCGGCACACTGATCGAAGCGTGCGGGTCGGATCACCTCATTGTTTACCGGCTGACGGTGCAGCCATCAATCAAAGCGGTCCGCAATCAGTAAAGCCTTCTCAGTTGGCGCGCGCTGGACAGGTGCTCGGTGCTGCCACTTGAATTGTTCATGTTCGATGGCGAGATCGAAGCCGGCCTTGTACACCTTGTACACGGGGGCGACGCCTTGAGCTTGAAAAGCACTGGTTGGTTGAGCAGCTCATAAGCTAGCGCGGGCATCGACAGCAAGCTCGACCTTCGCGCCGCGGAAGGCTCTTCCGTATGCTTGCTTTTGCGCCATAGGAAAGCTCATCAGGCATCCCGAGCGAGCGCCGATGAGCCGCCAAACAACGTGCCGAAGAGTACGACGGTGACCGAGATCGGCCATAGGGCGTTGGTCCAGCTCGTCTCGACCGAGATGATCGCCGCCATCTCGCGCCGTCGTGGCGCACGGCTCCAGACGATCTGCGGACATGCACCGAGGCAATGCGGCAACGGCAGGTGACTGTGCAACGGCAATCCGCTCGACGTCGTAGGAGCGCGCAGTTTGGCGCGGGGATCGGCGGGTCAGAGCGAGAGGTCGCGCTTGCGCCCGAAACTCCAATCCACGCCGCCAGGACCGGCGATGCCGTTCACCTGCCTGCCCAGCTCACGCTCCAGCGACGGTAGCCACGGCACGAGCTGAAAGCCCAGGCCATTGTCGATCATGGCGAAGCGGCCCGACGCCAGCGACAGCCGTTGGCGATAAGTCCCGGTAACGGCCTCGCCCGCCTCGGCCGGCAAATGCGTCAGCCCCGTTTCAGAGGCCAGGCGCCGGCCTACGATCTCGAGCTCGCGGTTGCGCAGGGTCCCAATCAGGTTACGGCCAAGCGTGATCTTGTCGCCGTCGCGGCGGGCAAGGCCCTGCTCCGCCAGCACGTCGATCCGCCGATCGAGTGCAGCGCGGACCTCAGCACCGAAGCCGGCCCGTGAGAGATCCACGGGGTCACGCGCGACGAGGCGCCGGTCGAGCCAGGTCGCCCCTTCCGCCGCCACCTGCTGGTCAAGACTGAGGTCTGAGCGGACGGCCAGCGCGATCCGCTGCCGGCCCCTCGTATCCTCGAAACGACGCAGTTCCACGATGCCGCCAATAGGCCCGTCGCCAGCCGCTTCGATGTCGGGGAGCTTGAGATGATGCACCCTTCCGTCGATCCCGTCGACAATGGCAAAAGCTGTGCCTTTGAGCTCGTCATCGAGCCCGTGCCCCACGAGCCGACCGATCAAGGGTTCGCCGTGGTGTTCGCCTTCGAGTGCCCAGGATGACGGTGCGCGCGTGGCGCCATCCTTTGTGAGGCTCCTGTGCAGCCGCTTGATGATGTCGCCACGCTCGCCAAGCTCTCGCAGGCGCTGCTCTGCATCTGCCGCCAGCACCCAGCGCGCCGGCCCGGCCGGCTCGGCCAGGCCCAGCCGCTCGAGGGTGCGCATCCTTCCGATCCGGATCTCCCGCAGCGGGTCTCGCGCGGCTTCCCGGTCCGGCCGGAGGTCAATGACTCCATCCGCGGCGCTCGCTTCCCGGGCAAGCGCCCGGTCGAGCCTGGTCCAACGTTCAGCCGCCACGTCCCTGTCGAGGTTTTGGCGGATCTCGAGCTCTGAACGCGGGCCGAGTTCGCGGGTCACAAGGTCGACGGCCCGGGCGCGCAACCCCGTTGAGATATAGTCACGGCTGATAACGAGGTCTTTTCCGTCATCGTCGCGGCCGCGCACGAGGATGTGGATATGCGGATGCTCGGTGTTCCAATGATCGACCGCCACCCAATCGAGCCGGGTGCCAAGGTCCCGCGCAGCCTGATTCATCAGTTCGCGGGTGAAGGTCCGTAAGCTTTCCAGTTCCGCGGCATCATCGGGCGAGACGATAAATCGGAAATGATGCCGATCACCTTCGCAGCGCTCGGCGAAGGCGCGGCCGTCTGCCTCGTCGCCCGCCGCGTCAAAGAGCTTTCCTGGTGCCCCGTCGCGGGTAACCCCATCACGCTGGAGATAGCCGATATGGGCACGCAGCGCGCCTGGCGAACGCATCCGCCGCACAACACGCGCCTTGACGATGGCGCCGCGTGCGCGGTTATTGAGGAGCCGCGACGCGGCAAGGCTCGCCGCGCGGCCGCGCCCAAACGTGCTGCCGCGCCTCACGCCACTACGAGAAAGCCCGCCCGCCTTCTGCGCCGCCGTGAGCACCTGCGCCAGAAAGGATTTTGTCCGAGCCCCGCGGGTCGAGCGGATGCGGCCGGGACGGATGCGGAAATCGTCGTTTTTGGCCATCGCGAGCTCGCAAGGTGTCGAAAGCTGAGCAACGATGGTGCGTTGCTGAGAAATGCAGGTTGCGCGGGAACGTGCGCAATGTTTGCGAGATCACTGGAATTCTCCGGTTCTCCTCGCCCCAACCGACCGACCGCACCTTGCGGTTTTTATCCTGCCCTCCCCGCTCGTCCAATCCATGCTCATTCCCAACCGCCTTCACGGCTGCGATGGCCCTCGCCAGCACGCGACGAAATGCGATTTCACTCATCGGTGCGGCAACTCGTCTGAACGAGGCACAAACAGGCCCGTCGCGCGCGGCACAAGCGCTGATGTGGACGCCGTAGCAAAGTGTTGCGACGAACCGAGCGATTGTTGAGCCGATGTCGATGGACGTTAGCGAACGCGTTGCCGGATCGTCGAACAAACACGGTTGCCTGCGGCGCGTCGACGATCTGTCCCGTCATCGCACGACCGTGCTCGCGCCGGCTAATGCCGAGCAAAACTGCAAGTCGCCGAACGTAGGCTTGCGTTTCATCGGGAAGCGTTCGACCTGCAACCAGGTGCTCTTCATATCGCTTTGGACCAGCGTTGTAGGCCGCAAGAAAACCTTCCGTTCCGAAGCGATCGAGCATCTCGCGAAGATACGCCGTACCAGCCACAATATTGTCGTGAGGATCAAACGGATCCAATCCGAGATCATGCCGAACGCTCAGATCGATCCATGTCTGGGGCATGATTTGCATTAGACCGAGAGCGCCCCGCGTCGATACGGCATTCACTTTCCCACCACTTTCGACGTCGATCACCCTCAGGATCCAGTGCTCCGGAATCCCGAATCGAAGAGAGGCCTCGGCCACGAATGCTGCATATGCAGTAGACCGAGCGGCGCTCGATGAGCGCGTTGTTTGTGCGAGCGATGCTGATTCCGCTCTGCAGGTCGATGGCAAGCCGCGTGTTTGCAGGATACTGAGGCAGCAAGCGATGGTAGCAGTCGCCAACTGACGGGCGGCAGCTGAGCACAGCACAGCTTTGGCTCGACGTTGCGGTATGCAACGGCAGCACTTGTCCATACTGACTCTCGAGATCAAGGCCGCAAAGGAGGGCCGGCGTTGCGCTTCCCGAAACGGCCGGATCGCAGGCTGGTGGGGCAAGGAGGACATACTCACTCCTCCTTGGTCCAGACTGGAATTGCCCGGCCAATGACCGCTGATCTCGCGATGGGCCCGAAATAGCGGCCATCCAGCGAGTCTGGCGACTGCCAATTCATGAGGAAGACTTCGTCAGCGGCTATGACCCGGCAGCCCCGCCACGCCGGCAATGGTCTGTCGCGGCTGTCGCGCTCGCGTGCCGCGCCCATTTCGATGTTGTCGACAACAATCGAAAGCCCAGTCCTGCAGACCGTTTGCCCCGGGAGTCCCAGCACTCGTTTGAGCATCGGCACGCCGATCGGCAAGTAACCGTTGAGGTCGAGGAAGCTGGCCAGCGGCTCGGGCGGCCGAACGACCACCAATTCAGTAACATTCAAGGGGGCGGCATCTCGCATGCGATAGAGTCCGATCGGAACGCTTTGGGACGCGTTCCAGATGTAGGATGGTGCCGCCTGTTCGCCCGATGACAGGGCAAGCGCCGTGGCGCCAAGCATCGCGACAACGATAGCGAACCGTGCCATCAGAACGTTATCCTTCGTCGGTTGAGCCATGCTTGGTGGCGCGCGCGGGTGTAGGTCCGTGGGCCTTCGTTGACGGACAGGCGGTTGTGAACGTGATGCCAATATTCTGGGGCAGCATCGGCGGGGTCGATCCCGAGCGCCTCCACAGCTTCGATCAATTGCAGCACGCGCTCGACCTTGGGCCAGCCGGAAAGTCGCAGAAAACTTTCTCCGCCAGGGCTGATCCATGGCACAGTCGAGTATGGCTGCCCTGGTGCGACCGCGCGCAGAATGTCGATGCGAGATAGTACTGTCCCGAAGTCATTTGATGTCCAGCGGACGAATGCGAAGATGCTGCCGGACGGAAACGAGAGCACGCGGCGATGAACATCGATGATCTTTTCCCCGACAGGTTTGCCGAACCGAATCCGGTTCTCTATGCGTTTTTCGATCCACAGGAGCTCAACGTCTGTTAGTTCACTCAACCGAGGCCTCCGTGTGCTGAAAGGCGTTTTTGAAGGATCCAAGGCGCTGCCGCCGGACGCGCAGGCGCAGATTTGGAGGCCGGCTGTGCAGCCGCGGTGAACCGAACAAACATCGGCGCTGCCGAAGCCGTGCAGCGAATTCCGGCCACCGCCGACACCGGCTGTTCCGTTAGAAGGAATCCGAAGGATTCCTGGTTAGGAAAGTTAGAGCATCGGGAAGTACTTGTGCCGCAACGATTTTGCGCTCCTTTTGGTCCCCGATAGCACGAGCATGCGGTCCCTGATGGCACGACGGTCTCGGTCACTGATAGCACGAGGCATTTCACAGCTTATCCCCCGCTGGTGACACCGAACGACGCTTGTGCAATCGCCTGTTGAGCGGATCGACGGGGATCGGCGCGAAGTTCAATCGCTCTGCGCCAGTCGGGTCGCGGGTGATGAGAAGCTGATATCCGGGCAATGCTTGACGACGGACGATCTCGCGCACGTCGTAAGCAAAATGTTTGAGCGGCGAGAGGCTGCCTGACTTGGCATGCAAGTGCACAAGATCGAAGCTCCAGCCGCCATGCTGACGGCCTCCATGCTTGCGTACCAGGCGATACAGCCAGCGCTCCAATCCGCCCGTCAGATCGAAATAGGCGCGGTCGATGGTTAGTACCAGTGCTTCATCGAGCACACCCATATAGAACCAGTCGGGTATTACGAGCTCTAGCCCACGTGGGCGCCTGTGGACGTCTGCTGTCTCTTTCCATTCGTTGATCCAGGAAAAGCGATGCGCTCGTCGTTCTGTTGGCTGGCGGATTGAGGTCAAGACCGTGGTCGATTGCAGCCGATCGAGTGCAGCTTTGAGGCGATCGTAGTCGCGCATGCTGGTACCGCGCCCCACGAAGGTGAGGATCTGGTACGGTGTGACCGCCATCAGTCGGGATGTCTTTAGGCCGGCGTCGCGGGCCTCGACAATTTGCGAGGCAGCCCAGATCAGAACGTCGGCATCCCAGATGGTCGCCATGCCGTGCTCCGGCACAGCCTCAACCCGGATCGCGATCGTCCCGGTACGAAAATCGATTGGCACAACGCGCTTTGATTTTGCCAACGAGAAGAACGGGTATGCCATCAGATCTTGCGCGTCGCGCGGCGCGAGATCGCCGGGAAGTGCACGGAAGAGGTCGAGTTGATCGCGCTCTGACTTGGGCTGTTTATGCGAGGAGAAGTTGTCGTCCGACATGAGTTAGCGCCGCTCCTTGCCCGCATACGGAATTGGTGCGTGTCGCTTTGCCGGCAACACCGATCCGTTGCCGGGATCGCTGGTCGACGTCTTCGCACCGCGGTCAACCCACGCTTTCAGATCCTCAAGGGCGTAGACGACACGACCGCCGAGCTTCCGGTAGGTCGGGCCCGTGCCATAGGTGCGATGCTTTTCGAGCGTGCGCCCGGACAGGCCGAGAAAGCGTGCAGCTTCTGGAGTTCGCAAGTAGCGCGGCGGTAAGCCGGCGTTTGGATCGGGCATCGTGGGGTCTCCGTGACCGTCTGGAGCGCCGCCGAGTTCAGCTGCGCGGCGCCGGTCACGATGGCGCAGTAGAAGCGCTTGGGGGGATGCCGAAGATGACGGGATGATTTTCGGCACCCCCAACTTCATTCCTTGCAACATGGTGATAGAGCAAGGCGGCCGATCCCCGCTCGGCACACGCGATCGGGGGTTCCAGCGCGAGCAAATTGCATCGCGGTGACGGGAACGGCCTCGAAGAGCGCATTCAAACGCAGGATTTAGGCGCGGACACGCGGCTAGGCCGTAAATTCCCATATTGGGGCGAACTTTACCGCCCGACTCAGATATCCAATTCGCGCCACGCACGCGGCGGTTATTTTAGAATTGCCAGCCCCAGGCAGCGTCCAGTTGCCGTGGTTAGATTCCGGGACCAGCAATATCGTCCATCAATAAGGCACCTCCACGTGGCGACTTTCGGCGTGGGATTGCCTGCATCTAGAATGATGCTGGACAGCTTCAGACGAAGTATTGGAGCCGCTAGCCATCATGAGCGCCGTTAGCTCTCGAAGGCGATGAAGGCGCCGCAAATCGACGCGATACTCAGTCCCCACGAGATTGAACGCAAGCGATGAGTTCCGCCTCAGACCGACCACCCCCGATTCATAGGCATACGAATCCTCGTGCCAAAGCAACTATACGCGGACCACCTGTTATATGGGTGTCCTGAAAACACGCGGAGCCATGATCGTCGTGGCGGCAGCGTTCGCCGGATGCCGCGTTTCGCGGCTAAAATCACGGGCTAGCAATGCTTGGGGGGAACGGATGATTTTTCGCACCCCCGACCTACTTTTTGCGAGACGCTGGACGGAGCAACGCGTGATAACCCCCGCACATCAGCTCAAGGCCGGCCTTTACCAGCCGGATGGTCCGGCTGCGAAGGTCGTGCGTCTTCCAGGCACGGCCCGAGATCAATTGGCTTGCAAGCAACACTTCAGCGATGACCCGGTAAGATGCACCGTCCATGTAGGCGTCCAACGCTCGCAAGGCCAACGCGAGCCTTTGCCGCTGCTATGGCGAAAGCTGATGATAGGGAGGTCCTGGCCGGCGCCCCTGGATGGCAAGCCATAAACGGTGTGAAGCATATGCGCGGATTTCGTAATCCGCACCGAACGGCAGTTCGGCGGAATTCAACGCCCCTGGCTGGGGCGCCTGCGTCAGCCAAAGGTGATGACGCGTTCCGTGAATCCACAAAACGCCATGCCAGCCGTCCGATGCCTTCTTGATACTGCCCGATGGAAGGTCAGCAAGAGCCAGCCAGGTTAGCGCATTGCGCACGACTGGCACTACGCTCGGGAGGGGCCCACAAGATGGTTTGCTCGAAATAGGACCCCTGCGGGTCACGAGCGAAAGCAGACGCCCCATCTCCTCCGGAATTCTGTGTTCACGTCGCCGCCCTTCGACTGAACCTCCCGATAGGCAGCCCGGTAATTGGGACTGCGCCTGAGCGTTTCCCAAGCGAAATCCACCCTCTCCCCTGACTTCATCGCGTGCTCATGAGGTGCATCTGAGCGCCAATCGAATCCCGACATACGACCGATCCCCAAAGAAATTGCGACGCAATGACTATGAAGCCTTCGGTTGTCGCGCAAGTCGCCAACTGATGAAGAATTCTGCAGGCGGCCCCAAACCCCAAAGCGAAGACCATAGGCTGCGATGACTTGAGAGCATATGATTTGCCGCTCGGCCCTGCTAATAGCTCAAGAAAGAGCCCTGCCGAGCAGCTCAGGCGGGGCCGGAGGTCGTCAAGAAGTTCTTGCGCGCCCGCGACCAGAGCAGTGTGTAGCCTTCGCAGGGTTCGTCGTCGAACAGGTTCACCTAGATCCGCATCGTGAGGTCATCGAGCTTAAGCGAAAGCTAATCGCCGCCATCCTCGGAGCGGTCTGATCAGGCTTCCACGATCTCGCTCTATGTGGTGCACCACATAAAGCCGACCACGTGGAGTAGAGCACTGTGCGGGGCTACGTTCTCAGAGCTGACCGCATAATGGCGAGAGTGGGAGACCGCGGCGCTCGCGCGGGGCGGCCGCATTAGTGGTCAGCGCGAGCAGACCAGGGCATGGCCGTCATCGACCGCGACGAAGTTGGCGTAGATCAGCGCCGGGACGAACGCTCGTCAAGTTTCACGAAGTGACGGACGGTGTTGCCCTCGGAATTTCGTTGCCACGCGGGCACCTACCTCGACGTTGCGGGCCATCACGCGCAAGTTCGGAGCAGCGCGAAGCGTTCCGCCGGCACTACAATTCAAAGGCGTCGACCTCCTCGTCCGGGAATTTCTCGGCGTCCAGCTCCAGCCTGTTCTTTGCCTCTCCCAGTTCCCATATGATCAGCACGTAGTCTTCGAACGTACTCGACGAGCTGATGTGCGTCTTAATCAGCTTCCGAAGTTCGTGCCTGAACTGATATTTGCTGACGGTCATTCGCGTTTCCTAGCGTTGCTGGGTTCACGCAGGAGATCCAAATTCTCGAGCTGGCGAGCCGAAACGTTTGGTGAAGGTGAGGAACTGCAAGCAATATCGCGGTTGGTGCCAAGAACAGTCAGTGCCAAGGCAACAGTTGCAGAGATCCCGGCCGCGATCCGGCCGTACTCAATTGAGTTGGCCCGAGCCTTGTCCCGCCAAAAACGCATAAGAGAAGATGACTTCATTGCAATTCCATTTTCCGGCTCGCGACCCGCAGCGGATTCCGTTTGACCGCTCCCGCCACTCATTCGCCTAGCTAGGCCGAGTGCCATCCATCCCGAAAAGGTACCGGATGCTCGCTCATCCGAGGTTGAGAGATAACTCAAGATTGCTCCCTGTTAGAAGTTGACCAATGCCGTACAACACAGACAACGCAACAATCATAGCGTAGAGATAGGCCGCAAGTTGAGGCCAGAAATCACCGTCACGGTGGAACATTAGCGCCTCATATGTCACCGCGCTTCCGACTAGAAACTAAGCCCCCCATCGAGCACACGGCGGGGCTGCTCCCTGCCGACCAAAGCCTAGGAGCCACGCGGCTGGGAAACCGCGCGCTACAATGCAACTTTGTTTTCCGCTGGCTTGTAATCGGCGGGTCGCTTTCGGAGACTCACGAGCGTCCCGATTTTCAGTCCTTTGCGCTCTTTACGACGTTGCGTAAGACGATTTCAGAAAGCTGCACAACCTGCTGTTTGAGAAAAGCAATAAGCTGTGTGAGACGACAAATCTCTTGCTTGCAGCGCTCCAGCTCGAGCTGTTCGTCTGTCATTGCCGATCCTTCATGGCGATTCGTACTTGCCGTCATGGTTCACGTAGCCCCCTTGTCCGAGAAGAACTCACACTGATGCGTTCTGCGAACTCCTTTTCGAACACGAATTGCGCCGGCTCGCCGTGTTCACCTTCGAGAAAGCCCTTCGCCACCAATAGCTCGCGGGAATCGCGCACTAGGGCCGGGCTGCCACATATCATGGCGCGGTCATGCTGCGGATCCATTTCAGGCAGCTCGATTTCTGTAAACAGCTTGCCTGACGCGATCAGATCGGTGATTCGTCCGCGGTTGTAGAAGCGATCGCGCGTCACGGTCGGATAATAGATCAGCTGGTAGCGCACAAAGTCGCCGACCAGCTCGTCGCTCGGCAGTCTTTCCGTGATTATCTCGCCATAGGCGAGGTCCGCGACGCGGCGACAGCCATGCAGCAGCACGACATACTGGAATCGCAGATAGGTCCCGGGATCCTGAATCACACTCAGGAACGGCGCGAGGCCGGTGCCGGTACCGATCAGATAGAGATTGCGCCCGTCATCGAGATTAGCGATGACCAGCGTCCCCGTCGCCTCGCGACTGACGAGGATCTCGTCACCTTTCCTCAGACGCTGCAGACGCGAGGTTAGGAGATCATCCGGCATTTTGATCGAGAAGAATTCCAGCCGGTCCTCGTAATGGGCGCTGGCGAGGCTGTGGGCCCGCAGTAGCGGCTTCTCGTCGACATTCAGCCCGATCACGGCGAATTCGCCGCTACGGAAGCGGAACGACGGATCCCGGGTCGTGGTGAAGCTGAAGAGATTGTCGGTCCAGTGATGGACCCTGAGCACGCTTTCCTGGTTGAAATTGCTCATCCCACCGCTCGCAGCAAAAGTTGGAGCATGATGCGGGCGCCGGTTTTGGAAAAGATCGGGCCCAAACGGACCCTCGATTGACGAGAACGCGAACGTAACCAGAGCGTTCGTTTTAAGCGAAGGCAAGGACGAGCAGGCCCGAGCAGAGCAGCACGAAGCCGGCCGAGGTCAGAGCCAGGAAGCTGCCGGAGACAAGGTCATGATTCCGCATAAAACCACCTTGATGGCGCAACGCGCAAAGTGCGATATGAACCCTAGCCAAATAGACGATCTATTAAAGAAAAATGTCAGTACGTAACGCACAAAGCGCCGTTATTTCTGTCGCCGCGATCGCAATGCTTCACGTTCGTCCGTTTCCATCGGGCTGAGAGGCGAATTAAATGGCTCATCGCTTGGAGGAGTTCGGGATGGATGCCGAAGTGTAAACGCCGCAGTGCGGGGATCCCTCCGAAAAGCTGGAGGCGGTGGAAGCGGTCATTCCGCCGGAGCTGCGCCGCGGACGGTTTCGCTTGGCGCGCGCGGGAGTCGAGGCGGCAGACCTTCTGACGCGACCCGCCGGATCAGCCGGGAGCCTCGCTAAGACATTTGACCGATTGCGGCCGAGTATCGGAAGGGTTGGAGAAATGAGGACCCCGCCCGACTGGGTCGGGCGAGGCCTGTGGGGCGGGAAGCTCACTCGCCGTTCTTGCGCGGCCGCGACCAGAGCAGGGTGTAACCTTCGCCGCCTTCGTCGTCGAACAGGTTCGCGTAGATCGGGGCGGTGAACGAGGGATCGTCGAGTTTGAGCGAGAGGTAGTCGCGGCCCTCTTCGGAGCGCTTCGCCCAGGCGGCCCCGATCTCGGCTCGGCCCACGTAGATGCGGTGGCTCGGAGCGTTGTCGTTCGATCGGTTAGCCTCGGTGACAATACGAACGCCCTTTGCCTGCAAGCTCAGGGTGATGATCTCGCCCTGGAAATCGTTACCGACCTTCTTGAAAGAACCGATGTTAGCCATGTCACTTCTCCTGTTGTGTTTCGAGCCCGCGACCACCGCGGCCTCGATGGCGATCTAAAGGCCGAGGACGATCGGCGACGCACCCGCTTTGAGGGCCGGAGCGAAGCGGAGGACGTCGTTGCGGCGACTTTCTTGCCTCGCGAGGAATGGGCGAAGCCCAGGGGAAGAAAGTCGCAACAACGGCGTTGCGGCTCAGACGATCGAGGCGAAGCCGGTCTTCGGCCAGATCGAGCCATCAACGAGGCCACGTGCGTCCGCGTGCTGAACCGCAATTTCAAGGAGATGACTTGGCGTATCTCGGCTTTGCTGAACAAGAGGTTCGATTGATAGGGCGCAGGAAGAGAAACAATCTGCTGCAAAGGGCGGTATCGTCTCCGACCGACCGATCAAGGCCAGCCCCCCGCTACCGCGACCATGTGCCCGTCAAAGTCGGCGTGGCTTGGTGGAGGCACTTCAGGGAAGGCGGCGACTATCTCTCGCTCAAACTCGAAAGAATTCTCGTTCAATGCGCCGATCTATGTGAACCTGCTCGATCAGGAAGAGGGTAACCGATCATCTCTTTGGCATAGTGGCCGTAAGAACTGGTTGTGAGTGCTTCACCTCGCCAGCCGGCTCGAACGGGCGGGTTTCGGCCAAAGCATTCAACCGTCCCCATGCGGTGCAGCAAGCGGAAACTGCGCCCACGCAAGCGAAGACCTCACGCCAGCCCGGCGAAGGCACGCCGATGTGGGACACAGCGAACGCCACCTGATAGCCGGCGACGGCGGCGGGAGCGGTGAATGCGACCGCGATCACGATGCGCAAGGTCAGGGATCGGCTAGCAGCGAGAGTGACCTGACTAAGGACAACGGTGAATGCGCCACTGGCGATCCCGACAAGCAGCGCACCGACTACGCCAGCGCCGCCGCGGAAGGCCGTCATCCCGATATTCATCGCGACGAAAAACGGAAGGGCATACACCGCGATCGCAAAGATCAGCCAGCAGAGCAGACCAACGCCGATGGCATTGAGAGCAAGCCCAAGGGCAAGCATGGTGGTGGCTCCATGTGCATAGGATTAAGGATTGCGCCTTCCACCACCACCACGGCGCATCTTCATACATGAAACCGAAACGAGGCGGAGTTGCGGCGTATGCAATTCCGCTTTGACGCCTTGGAGACCAGAAGACGGCGCTCACGCGCCGCCAAACTTCCAGACGGGGATGCCGAGGCGCTTCGCCTTGTCAGCGAGGTTGTCCTGAATTCCCGTGCCCGGGAAGTGCATGACGCCGATCGGCAGGAGTTCGAGCATGGCGTCATTGCGCTTGAAGGGGGCCGCCTTGGCGTGCTTTGTCCAGTCAGGCTTGAAGGCGATCTGAGGCACTTTGCGGTGGGTCGCCCATTTGGAGGCAATCAGTTCGGCTCCTGCCGGAGAGCCGCCGTGGAGCAAAACCATGTCTGAATGCTTGGCGTAAACCTTGTCGAGGCGATCCCAAATCAGGTGATGGTCGTTGAAGTCGAGCCCACCGGTGAGTGCGATCTTTGGTCCCGGTGGCAACATGACTTCAGTCTCGGCGCGACGCTTGGCTGCGATGAAGTCGCGGGAGTCGATTATGGCCGCGGTTAGCGTGCGGTGGTTTACCAGCGATCCCGATCGGGGGCGCCAGGTTGAACCGGTGTGGGTCTCAAAGCGCTCGATGGCCTGGTCGCGGAAGACCTCGAGGCAGCTGCGGCGCTCGATCAAAGTGATGCCTTCGGCCGTTAGGCGCTCGAGTTCGACCGATCGGACTTCGGAGCCGTTCTGCTCGCGCTGGCTTTTCTGCTGCGCCTGTTCGTTATCGTCGAGATGGCGTTCGATGCGGTCGACGGCCCGGTGGAACAGATTGACGGTCGACCAGAGCAGATCGTCAAGATCTGGCTCGAGCCGTGTGTCGCTCAACGTCGCGACGAGGGCATCGAAGATATCGGCGACGGCGCCGGTGATGATCTTGCCCTCGGGAAGCGGCCGTGGATCAGGCTCGTTGTCGAAGGGTCGGTAGCCGAACAGCTGTAGTTCGGTGAGGACGTTATCGGTCGGAGATACGGCGTGCGGCGGTTCGATGTCGTCGTGGTCGGCCATTTGAGGAGTTCCTTTGCCGGATCGGCCGCGCCCGTCGCGGCCTTGGTGGCGATCACTCAGACGGCGGGCGGAACGGGCCAGAACCCGAAGGGCCGAAGCGACAGCGGAGGATGGCGGAGACCGGCTATTTTGCCTCGCGATGCAAAGCGCGCTAGCCAGATGGCGGGTTTGTCTTCTCATCGCCGGCGCGCGGCGGAAAATAGCCGGGCGTAGCCATTGCCGGCCCGGTCCCGGTTGCCGTCCGATCGCCCTCTAGAAGGCCGAGGTCGCGTCCTCTTCTGGCAATGGCCTCGTTATGACCGACCTATCAACGTCGATCGAAGCACCGGCCTATTCTGCGACTACCGTCGACGAATGCAGGAAGCGGACGACGTCCTCTGGTACGAGTTGAAGCCGCAACGCTGCTCGGAGAGTCTCGAGACCGAAGATGTGCAGGTCTTCGTTGAAATCTCCCAGCCGGGGCGACAACGCGATCGCTTCAACACCGACGGCTTCTGCACGCTGGCTAAGAGTAGCCTGCACGGCATCTCCGGCGGCATCAGCGTCGCGGGCGATATAGAGCCGACGCAGGCCAGACGGCAGCATCAGGGCTGCAAGGTGACTGGCCGAAAGCGCGGCTGCCATCGGCAACGTCGGCAGCACGTAACGCAGCGACAGCATGGTCTCGAGACCCTCGCCGGCGACGAGCACGTCGTCCACCGCGCCAAATCGAACGGCATTGCCGAGCAAGTCGCCCATAGCCCGTCGTGGAGTATCGATTGGGGCCTTGCCGAGCCGCACGCGATCAAATCCGTCTGGGTCGAGCCAAGTGCGGTGCACGCCGGAGATCCGCCCATCGAGGTCCGTGACGCCAGCTATCATCGCCGGCCAGGTCTCGGTCGGCAAATGCTCGCCCGGTCGGTAGTAGCAACGTGGGTGGAAGCGCAGACTGCCGCCATGGTGGATGCGGGCTATTCCGCGGCGCCGCAAATACGTCTCGACCACCGTGCCTTCGATCGGGCTAGAGATCGCAAAGAGCCGACGGGCGGCTTCCTGCGATCCGACCGGCGCAGGCGAACGAATGGGTTTCGAGGCCAGCTGCTGCTCGGGACGAGGCAGCCTCAGAAACCGCCGCGCCTCCTCGGCGACCTCGCGGAAGTCTCGCAAGGCCAGGCTTTCGCGGATGATGTCGAGGAGGTCGCCATGTTCGCCGGTCGCAGCGTCAGTCCACTTGCCGGCGGGACCCTTCGGCGATTCCTGGAGCCGCACGAACATCGAGCGGCCCGGCGTGTTGTGGACGTCGCCGACCACCCAGTACCGCCCCGCTCGCTTGCCATTGGAGAGATAGTGTCGGCACACTGCCTCGGCCTCGCGCGCGAGGCGGCGTGCCAGTTCGGAGGCGTCGGGTGACATCACGCGGCCTCCCGCTCACTGACGCGCGCGACCGGATAGGTGTCAAGCACCTTTGTCAGGATCCCGACGCCGCTTGCGTCCGTGGGCACGAACATCCGCAGCTTCCAGGAGATGATCTCTCCAAAGAGGCCGTAAGCGCGGAGGCGATCGCGCATCGTGTCGTTGAATCCCGACAGTTCGATGCGGCATGCGCCCATCACCCGGACGCGGCGAAGCTGGAGCCCCTCTGCGAGGTCGAGGACGGTACGTCCCTCCATCACCGCAGCAAAGGCAGCGTCCGGCGCCAGCGTAGGCGCGTCCGCCGAGACGACGTTTACGACCCACGCGGCAGAAACCTTGATGATGCGTTCGCCCGCATCGGTCTGGAGCCGATAGACACGGGTAGATTCGTTCGGCAATCGTTTCCAGATGGGTAACAGCAAGCCGGCCACGACATGGATCGTGCTTTCCGTGAACTCAGGCACCTCGGCAAGCTCCGCCAGCCAGGCCGCGGCAAAACGTTCGCGATCCGCTTCAACCCAATGGCTCTCCACCATCATGTTCAAAGAGACCTGGTGCTGCTCCATAGGCCGGATCAGGCGGACGCGGCGCTCGATCTCGCCGTCGTCGAGCATGATGCTCGGGGCCGGAACCTGCACTGCGGCCCGTGCCGACCGCTCGTTGATCAGCAGGACAGCAGGATTGGAAAGACGAGCAACGGCGTCATCCAAACCAACAGGATGGTTGCGCTGGCGCTGCGTGATGCTGAGCAGCCGTGTCTCGGCGCCTGTGCGCGGATGGACATAGATCGTCCGCCGCCCGCTGACGACAAAGCTTTCAGCGCGGAGCGTTTCCAGCCCGAGGTCATAGGTGCCAGATGCGACCGCGCCCTCGATTCGAGCGGTCAAGAGCTGCTCGAAGGCGGTGAAGAGGACATTCTGTAGGTCGATGGTGAGCGCCAACAACCTGTTCAGGAATGTCGTGATAGGCGGCAGGTCATCCCTGAGCCCATTGGCATCCGTCAGCTTCAGGCCGGTGGCATCCTCGAACCGTTCGAGCGAGCATCCGTCGACCTTGCCTCGGACGAGCAACGTATAGAGTTGACGCAACGCATCCCGCCCGTACTGGCTTTCGAGGTTGTCCTCGGGCCGAAACAGCCCCTGCCCTCCGGTCTGGCGCTGGCCGCGCGTAATGGCGCCCAACGTGTCGAGCCGGCGCGCGATGGTGCTGACGAAGCGCTTTTCGGCCTTCACGTCTGTCGCGATGGGGCGAAACAGCGGCGGCTGCGCCTGATTGGTCCGGTTTGTCCGGCCGAGCCCCTGGATCGCGGCATCCGCCTTCCATCCGGACTCGAGCAGGTAGTGAACCCGCAAACGCCGATTCCGGGCAGAGAGTTCGGCATGGTAGCTCCTCCCCGTGCCGCCCGCGTCGGAGAACACCAGGATACGCTTGACGTCGTCCATGAAGGCCGATGTCTCGGCGAGATTTGCCGAACCGGCTCGATTTTCGACCACAATTCGGCCGCCCTTGCGAATGATACGGCGCGAGCGGCCGGTCACCTCGGCGACCATGTCGGTGCCGAAGCGCTGCACGATTTGATCCAGCGCGCCGGGTACCGGAGGCAGCGAGGCGAGTTTCTCGATGAGGCGGCCGCGTCGTGCGACGGCCTCCCGGCTCTCAACCGGCTGGCCATCGCGATAAACGGGCCGAGAGCAGAGGTTGCCCTCAGAGTCCGTGAACGTTTCGTAGAGCTGGATCGGGAAGGAGTGGGCGAGATAGTCGAGCACATACTCGCGCGGGGTGATATCGACCTGGACGTCACCCCAGTCTTCGGTCGGGATCTCGGCGAGCCGGCGCTCCATCAGCGCTTCGCCCGTTGAAACAATTTGGATAACGGCGGCATGGCCGGCGTCGAGATCGCGGTCGATCGATCGGATGAGCGACGGCGTCTTCATCGAGGTCAGCAGATGACCGAAGAAGCGCTGTTTGGCGCTCTCGAAGGCGGATCGGGCCGCGGACTTTGCCTGCCCGTTCAGCGTTCCGGCTTCGCCGGTGATGTTGGCGGCCCGCATCGCCGCGTCGAGGTTGTTATGGATGATGCTGAACGCATCTGCATAGGCGTCGTAGATGCGAACCTGCTCCGGTGTAAGCTTGTGTTCGACGAGCTCGTACGCGACGCCCTCATACGACAATGAGCGGGCAGCGTAGAGACCGAGCGCCTTGAGGTCGCGCGCCAGCACCTCCATCGCCGCGACCCCACCATCCTCGATTGCCTCGACGAACGCGGCACGTGTGGCGAACGGGAAATCGGCGCCGCCCCAAAGACCGAGGCGTTGCGCATAAGCGAGGTTGTGGACGGTGGTGGCGCCCGTCGCTGATACATAAACCACGCGAGCGTTCGGCAAGGCGTACTGGAGCCTTAGGCCCGCGCGCCCCTGCTGGGAGGCCGCCTGGTCACCGCGCTCGCCCTTGCCGCCGACCGCGTTCTGCATGGCATGGCTCTCGTCGAAGACGATCACTCCGTCGAAGTCGGAGTCCAACCATTCAATGATCTGCCTGACACGCGAAAGCTTCTCGCCACGCTCGTCGGTGCGCAGCGTAGCGTAGGTGGTAAATAGGACGCCTTCCGAAAGCCGGATCGGGGCGCCCTGGCGAAACCGGGACAGAGGCGTTACAAGCAGCCGCTCCATGCCGAGCGCTGACCAGTCGCGCTGGGCATCTTCGATCAGCTTGTCGGATTTGCTGATCCAGACCGCACGGCGGCGGCCCTTGAGCCAATTGTCGAGCAGGATCCCGGCGACCTGCCGTCCCTTGCCCGCGCCAGTGCCGTCGCCCAAGAACCAGCCGCGACGAAAGCGGACGGCATTCTCTGCGTCATCGCGCGCGGCAGCTACAACATCAAACGTCGCGTCGACCGTCCAGGAGCCCGCGAGAAATTCGGAATGCGCCTCGCCGGCATAAATGACGCTCTCGATCTGGGCGTCCGACAGAACTCCGTCTGCCACCAGACTTGAAGGCAGGTGCGGACGGTAGGACGGCTTTGGTGGCGCAACGGAAGCCATCGCCGCGGACTGCACAAGCTTGGTCGGATGTGCACATGATGCAGGAATACGGATCGACTGCAGTCCATATTCCTCATAAAGCGCATCGGTGAATCGAGCGCCCTCCGGCGGCGACCATTCGACCGTCTCGTATATGAGTTCAGCGCCATTTGGCGCTGCGCTTTCCGAAGTGGACGACAGGCGTGATGCAGAAGCGCCGGCCGATCGGGACATTGCAGGGTGGCTAGTGGCGTTGGCCACGACCGGCGCGGCGGCGGGCAGCCTCGGCGGCACATGCAAGGTTACCCAATTGAGCAAGGTGGCGACATCACCGGCCATGCCTTGCGAGGCGGCAAAAGCCTTCGGATCAGCGGCGGGCAACTTATCGATAACGAGCAGCCTCGTGTCCGTCTGAGTGCCGTGCTTGGCGTAGACGGCGCCGTCGATCGCGGCAGAAAACACGACCCGTCCGCGCTCCTGGAGGCGAACAAAGGCCTCTAGCCACGCCGGGTTATCCGGCGCAAGGCCTGCGCCAGCGATGGCGACGAGGCGTCCACCGTCGCAAAGACGCGCGAGCGCCGAAGCGATGTGCCGGAAAGCCGCGTCCGCCATCCGCCGATCGACGTTCGCCACCGCGGAGAACGGCGGGTTCATCAGAACGACGGTCGGCACGACGTTCGCGTCGAGGTGATCATCGATCTGCGCGGCGTCGAACCGCGTGACCTCAACATTGGCGAACAAATGATCCAGCAGCGCCGCGCGGCCTTCGGCCAACTCGTTCAACATCAGAGAGCCGCCGGCGAGTTCGGCAAGGATGGTGAGCAAGCCGGTCCCCGCGGAGGGCTCCAGAACGCGGTCGGCAGGCGTAATACCGGCTGCGGTGCATGCGACCAGCCCCAGCGAGATCGGCGTCGAGAATTGCTGGAACGCCTGACTGTCCTCGGAACGCCTCGTATGGGTCGGCAGACAGCTCGCGATTTTCGCGAGCATTGGCAGCATCGCGGCCGTCGAGCCGGCCTTGGCGCGCATAGCCGGACCGAACTTGCGAAGGAATAGAACGGTTGCCGCCTCGCAGACGTCATAGGCGGTCTTCCAGTTCCAGGCGCCGGCCGCGTCCGAGGCGCCGAAGGCAGCCTCCATGGCGCTACGCAGGACGGCGGCATCGATGCGACGGCCGCTTTCCAGATCGGTTAGGAGCCGTCGGGCGGCCTTGAGGGCGGCAGAGGTGAGAGTAGCAGCGGCACGCATCGAGAGCGGCGCGGCGGCAGCGCCGCCGGCGAGAGATTCGGTCATGACAGGATTTCTCGGGAGAGCAGGAACGGGTCGAACCATCAGGCGCTCTCCTTTGACCCGACGGCTCAAACCCTTCCCGGCCCAACTCTCCCTCTCAGCCCTCGCCCATAAGAATGGGGACCGGCGCTGCACACCGGTCCCCAAGCAACTGCGGGATGGCCAGGCCATCCCGCTCTATGATGTCACTCAGCCGCGTCGAGCTGTTGCGGGTCATCCTCGCCCGCATTCTCCCGATCCTCATCGTCGGCGCGGAATTCGGGCAGAGGGCTGGCTTCACTCTCCTGCTCGACCGACGACACGCTGGAATCGACGAGACGCAGCGGTTCCGGCAGCCAGCCCGAGCCATCGAGAAGCCGCTCGGCCTCCTTGGCCATGTCGGTCTTCTTCAGGTGGTCGATCAGTTGCGCGGAAGACTCGCCTCTTGCTTCCCGCACCGCCTCCAGAATGCGAGGCTTGGTGATCCGGCCGAGGTAGTTGTCGACGGTGGGGCGCCAGCCGGCCTGCACCATGTCGAGCCCGACCGCGCGCGCCAGCACATCGGCCTGATCAAGACGCGTTTGGACGCCGTGGGCGGAGACACGGCCCTGATTGTAGCGGTTTGCTGGCTCATAGACGGCGTTGACCGCAAATGACGCACAGTGAGCGAACAGGGATGCTTGCGCGTCACCATCGAGAGCTGTGAGCGCATCCCAGAGATCGTTCTCGCCCTTCGGCAATCGTGCTTTCCAGGACTCGTGCCGAACCTGAACGGCCTTCGCGGACGCGCTTTCCCTCAGCCCGGGGGCTTGAGCGGGAAACGTCGGCGTGCGAAGTCCGATCTCAAGAGAGCTTCCAGAAGACGAGAACCGGTAAAATGCGGTCAGCACGAAGTTGTGCAATACCGCCTGGAACGCGATGGCGGGATTTTCTGCCAGTGCATCGCGTAACGCCCGCGTACGATGCGCCGTCAGCTCGGTGATCAATCGATCCGGCAATGGTCTCGTCACATCGTCATCATCCTCGTCGGCTTCGACCGGCGCACCTGCCACCGAAACCACCGTACGCTTTACTGAATCACTGGCCTCGCGTCCCTCGGTTGATGACGTATCGGTGCCCTGGCCGACGTCAGGATCGGTTGCCGGCAGGTCGTCCTCTGGCCGGACGTAACCCCGGTCTACCGAGAGGCGTCCTTCGGAATCGACACTGACGAATACGCCAGCTCGGGCAATCTCCGCGGGATCGTAGAGCACCGACCGCTCTTCGAACGCCATTAGCGCCGTCTCGATCTCGCCGAGACGCTGGTCGACCTGATCGGGGAGCTCATCTGCATCCTGGTAGTGGGATTCAAGCTTGGCCTGTTCGGCGTTCAGCGCGTCATTGGTGACCTGCTCCTCAGGGGAGAGGTCGGCAGGTTTGCCCTCCAGTTCGCGCAGGCCTGTCGTATGGCCGTAGGGGAAATCGACGGCCACGGAAATCCACTTCCACCCCTCGGCGGCAATCGTCTCGGCTTCGGCCTTGAGCCTTTCTGTCACGAGGCGGTCGAGCAAGGGGACATCTTGAAGCCAGCCGCCGTCATCGTGCTCGAAAAGGTCCCGCAAAACGGTGCCGCCGGCCTGCTCGTAAGCGTCCAGTCCGACGAACTGGGCGCGACGGTCGGAAGCGCGCACGGTATTCTCCGTCAGCATCCGCCGGATCTGATATGGCTCGTCGTTGCCGGATCTGCTGACATTATCCCAGACCTGCTCCTGACGCGCCTGGTCGGTCGTGACGGAAAAGGCCATCAACTGCTCGAGCGTCATGCCATCTTCGGCATAGACGTCGTGCAACTTCGGCGACACCGATGCCAGACGCAGGCGCTGCTTGACGATCGCTGGCGAGACGAAGTGCCGCGCGGCGATATCCTCTTCACTCATGCCACCGTCATGCAACACCTTGAACGCTCGGAACTGATCCAGCGGGTGCAGGCCGACCCGCTCGTCATTCTCCGCGAGGGAATCGTCCTCGGCGAGGCCGCCATCCCTGATAACGCAAGGGACAGGTTGCGCCCTCGCCATACGCTTCTGCTTGATCAGCAGTTCGAGCGCGCGGTAGCGGCGTCCACCAGCCGGTACCTCGAACATGCCAGTCTCCTGACCGTCGGCATCGACGACCGCACGAACGCTCAGGCTTTGTAACAACGTGCGCTGAGCGATGCTCTCCGCCAGTTGCTCGATCGAGACGCCAGCCTTCACGCGGCGGACATTGGACTGACTCAAGACTAGGGTCGAGACTCAATTGAGCCAATATGCGACGAGAGCGGCGAGATGAACAGCGGCCAAAAAATTACGGGCGAG